>CBFGXR010000098.1:0-6855 GCA_965652675.1 uncultured Castellaniella sp. | reverse complement strand
GCGGCACAGGGCGATCAGGGGCAGGCCGATCAGGGCGGTGGGGTCGTCGCTGCGCATCCGTTCCATGAGCGCGACGCCCAGCTGCTCGGCCTTGGCGCTGCCGGCCGTGTCGAAGGGCTGTTCGACGCGCAGGTAGTGTTCGATCCGGGCGTCGTCCAGGGACAGGAAGCGGCATTCGGTCGGCACCTGCTCCAGCAGGTGCCGTTGCCCGTCGGTGACGCACAGGGCGGTGTGGAACAGGACGTCGCGGCCGCCGAAGCGGCGCAGCTGGGCGCGGGCGGCCTCGAAGGAGCCCGGCTTGCCGATGGGCTCGCCCTCGAACACGGCGACCTGGTCCGATCCGATCACCAGGGCGCCGGGGTGGCGCGCGGCGATCACGGCGGCTTTTTCCCGGGCCAGGCGCAGGGACAGGTCGAGCGGCGTCTCGGCCGGGCGCGGACGCTCGTCGATGTCCGGGGACTCGACGGAAAAGGGCAGGTTCAGCCGCCGCAGCAGGGCGCGGCGGTAGGGCGAGCTGGAGGCCAGTATGAGCGGCATGGGGGTATCCTGATGAGCGCCCGTCAGTTTACCGTGCGGGGAAGCCACAGGCGCATTGACCCCACGACCCCCAATCAGGTATCATCTAGAGTTTTCCCGAGCAACAAATTTCATGGTCATCGATGCGAGCGGGTTCGCGCGGGCCGGACAAAGCCTGGATGGCAGGGTTATTGCTGCGCAATTGACACGCCTGTGCCAGGATCTGCCCGAGCCGCAGGATGGTGAAATCCGCTGGCGGGTGCATGGCCGGTTCGATGCGCCGTCCGGACAGTCCTGGCTGGATGTCGAAGCCCGGGGGCCGGTGCGGGTCGTCTGCCAGCGCTGCCTGGAAGCCTTCAGCCTGACGCTGCGGGTGTCCAGCACGCTGGGCCTGGTGGATACCCAGGCGCAACTGGATGCCATGGACGCGCTCGAGACCGAAGGCCAGGGCGCCGAGATCGAATACCTCGTGGCCGACCCGCGCCTGGATGTCCTGGGCCTGGTCGAGGACGAACTGATCCTGGTGCTGCCCTATGCGCCCCGCCACGATGCGTGTCCGGGGGACGGGGATGCGCCGGAACCGCCCCGGCGGCCTTCGCCGTTCGCGGTCCTGAAAGACCTCGGGAAAGACTGAATTTTCGTTTCAACACACGGGCTCGTGCTTACCTTAAAATGAGCGGCCCCGATCACAGGAGTCATCATGGCTGTCCAGCAAAACAAAAAGAGCCCGTCCAAGCGCGGCATGCATCGTTCGCACGATTTCCTCACGGCGCCCGCCACGGCCATCGAGCCGACCACCGGCGAACTGCATCTGCGCCACCACATCAGCCCGAACGGCACGTATCGCGGCCGCAAGGTCCTGAAGACCAAGAACGACGAATAAGCCATCCGCGCTCCGGTTCTTCCACGCGCCGATGTCCCATTCCAGTCCGACCATCGCCATCGATTGCATGGGCGGTGACCATGGCCTGCCGGTCACCGTACCGGCGGCGATGGCGTTCGCCCAGGCGCATCCGGATACCCGGTGCCTGCTGGTCGGCGACGAAGCCCTGATCCGCCAGGCCCTGCAGCAGAACGCGGCGCCCGCCGGCCAGTTCGAGATCCTGCACGCCTCCGAAGTCGTCACCATGCACGATTCGGTGGAAATCGCCCTGCGCCGCAAGAAAGACTCCTCGATGCGGGTGGCGGCCCAGTCCGTGAAGGACGGCCGCGCCGACGCCGCCGTGTCGGCCGGCAACACCGGCGCCTGGATGGCGATCTCCCGCTACGTCCTGAAGACGCTGGACGGCATCGACCGCCCGGCCATCGCCACCGCGCTGCCCAACCAGCAGGGCGGTTCCACCACGGTGCTGGATCTGGGCGCCAATGTGGACTGTACGGCGGACCACCTGCTGCAGTTCGGCCTCATGGGGGCCGCGCTGGTGTCCGCCGTGGACCACCGCGCGCAGCCGTCCGTCGGCCTGCTGAACATCGGCGAAGAACTCATCAAGGGCAACGAGGTCGTCAAGCAGGCGGCCGATCTGCTGCGCGGCAGCGGCCTGAACTTCTACGGCAACGTCGAAGGCGACGACATCTTCAAGGGCACGGTGGACGTGGTCGTCTGTGACGGCTTCGTCGGCAACGTGGTCCTGAAATCCGTCGAGGGCCTGGCGCGCATGATCAGCGCCATGATGCGCGAAGAATTCCATCGCAACGCCTTCACCATGACGGCGGGCCTGGTGGCCACGCCCGTCCTGCAGCGCTTCCGCGCCCGCGTGGACAATCGCCGCTACAATGGGGCGGCCCTGCTGGGCCTGCGCGGCATCGTCATCAAAAGCCACGGCTCCGCCGACGCCTACGCCTACGGCCAGGCGCTGCAGCGGGCCCGCGAGGCCGTGCTCAACGGCCTCCTCGAAGGCACCATCCAGCGTCTCGACGCCTTGCGCAGCCGGCCGTCGGCTCCGACGGCCTAGTCCTTCTTTTTCCGGAATCCATATGCCTTACGCCAGGATCACAGGAACGGGCGGCTATCTGCCCCCACGCGTCGTCAGCAACGATGATCTGGCCGCCGATCTGGCCACGCGCGGCATCGAGACCTCCGATGCCTGGATCACGGAACGCACCGGCATCCGCCAGCGCCACATCGCCGAACCGGGTACCAAGACCAGCACGCTGGCCACGGCGGCCGCGCGCGCGGCCCTGGACAGCGCGGGCCTGACGGCCGACCAGCTCGACCTGATCATCGTCGCCACCTCCACGCCGGACTTCATCTTCCCCAGCACCGCCTGCCTGGTGCAGGCCAACCTGGGCGTGGGCGGCGCCGCCGCCTTCGACGTCCAGGCCGTGTGCAGCGGCTTCGTCTACGCGCTGGCCACCGCGGACGCCTTCGTGCGGGCCGGCCGTGCCCGCCACGCCCTGGTGATCGGCGCGGAAGTCTTCTCGGGCATCCTGGACTGGAACGACCGCCGCACCTGCGTGCTGTTCGGCGACGGCGCCGGGGCCGTGATCCTGAGCGCCGCCGACGAACCCGGCATCCTGGCCGCCAAGCTGAACGCCGACGGGCGCCAGCAGCACATCCTGTGCGCCGCCGGCAATGTCGAGGGCGGCCGGGTCACGGGCGACCCTTTCCTGCGCATGGACGGCCAGGCCGTGTTCAAGCTGGCCGTCAATTCCCTGACGCGCTCCGCGCACGAAGTCTGCGAAGAGGCCGGCATCGACGTGTCCGATCTCGACTGGATGGTGCCGCACCAGGCCAACATCCGCATCCTGAATTTCATCGGCCGCAAGCTCGGCCTGCCCGAGGACAAGCTCATCGTCACCCTGGACCGTCATGCCAACACCTCGGCGGCCAGCGTGCCGCTGGCGCTGGACGTCGCCTGGCGCGACGGCCGCATCCGCGCGGGCCAGACCGTGTTGCTGCAGGGCGTGGGCGGTGGCTTCACCTGGGGCTCCGTCCTCGTGAAAATCTGAAGGCTACTCCATGAAGATTGCATTTGTATTTCCGGGCCAGGGGTCGCAGACCGTCGGCATGATGGATGCCTGGGCCGAAGACGCCGGCGTCCAGGCCACGCTGCGGGCCGGCGACGAAGCGCTGGGCGAGGACCTCTCCGGCCTGATCGCCCGGGGGCCCGCCGAAACCCTGAACCTGACCACCCACACCCAGCCCGCCATGCTGCTGTGCTCCGTCGCGATGTACCGCGCCTGGCGGCAGGCGGGCGGCGCGGTGCCCGCCCTGGTGGCCGGCCACAGCCTGGGCGAATATTCCGCCCTGGTGGCGGCCGAAGCGCTGGACCTGGCCGACGCGGTGCGCACCGTGCGCGTGCGGGCCGAGGCCATGCAGTCCGCCGTGCCGGTGGGCGAGGGCGGCATGGCCGCCATCCTGGGGCTGGACGACGAGGCCGTGCGCCAGGCCTGCGCCCAGGCCGCCGAAGGCCAGGTCGTCGAGGCCGTCAACTACAACGGTCCGGCCCAGGTCGTGATCGCCGGCCATACGGCGGCGGTCGAGCGCGCCTGTGAGCGGGCCCGCGCGGCCGGCGCCAAGCGCGCCGTATCCCTGCCGGTGTCGGCGCCCTTCCATTCGCGCCTGCTGGAGCCGGCCGCCGCCGTGCTCGCCCGCGCGCTGGACGGCGTGGCCCTGGCGTCCCCGGCCGTGCCCCTGATCAACAACGTCGACGTCGCCCGTCCGGCCGACCCGGCCGCCATCCGCGACGCGCTGGTGCGCCAGGCCTGGCACCCGGTCCGCTGGGTGGAGACGATCCAGGCCATGAAGCAGGACGGCGTCACCCACATCGTCGAATGCGGGCCGGGCAAGGTCCTGTCGGGCCTGGTCAAGCGCATCGACCGCGAAATCAACACGTTCAACATCACCGATCCGGCGTCCCTGCAAGCGACGCTGGAAGCTCTGGGAGGCTGACATGTCGGAAGAACCTGTGCTGGCGGGCAAGATCGCCCTCGTGACGGGCGCATCGCGCGGCATCGGCCGCGCCATCGCCCTGGAACTGGCGGCCGCGGGCGCCACGGTCGTGGGGACGGCGACGTCCGAGACCGGCGCCCAGGCCATCACCGAAGCCCTGGCGCCGCAAGGCGGCCGCGGCGCGGTGCTCGAAGTCAACGACGCGGCGGCTTGCGACGCCCTGCTGGCCGAACTGGCCGGCCAGGGCGGGCCGCACATCCTGGTCAACAACGCCGGGATCACCCGCGACGGCCTCATCCTGCGCATGAAGGACGAGGACTGGGCCGCCGTGCTGAACACCAATCTGTCGTCCGTGTTCCGCCTGTCGCGCGGCGTGGCCAAGACCATGATGAAGGCCCGCTGGGGCCGCATCATCAACATCACGTCCGTGGTGGGCTACAGCGGCAACGCGGGCCAGGCCAACTACGCCGCCGCCAAGGCCGGCGTGGCCGGCCTGTCGCGCGCCCTGGCGATCGAGCTCGGCAGCCGCGGCATCACGGTCAACTGCGTGGCCCCGGGCTTCATCGACACCGACATGACCCGCGCCCTGAACGAGAACCAGACCGCCGCCATCCTGGGGCAGATTCCCCTGGGCCGGCTGGGCTCGGCGGCGGAAATCGCCCACGCGGTCGCCTACCTGGCCAGCCCCCAGGCCGGCTACGTAACAGGGACGACGCTGCACGTCAATGGTGGTATGTACATGTAGGCATCGGGAACGGAGCCGGCCCGTCTAAGGTAAAATCCGTTCAACCTCAGCAGGCAGGCCCGGGCGTGACCGCGCTTCCGTCACGGAAGCCGTCCGACGGCCGGGACTGTTTTTTTTGACACAAACCCGCAGCCCCGTTGGTCTCATTTGGCTATAATTCGCGGGATTTTTCCTTACTGGAGATATGCATGGAAAGCATCGAACAGCGCGTCAAGAAGATCGTCGCTGAGCAACTCGGCGTCAACGAAGCCGAGATCAAGAACGAATCTTCCTTCCTTGACGACCTCGGTGCCGATTCGCTCGATATGGTCGAGCTCGTGATGGCCCTCGAAGACGAATTCGAAACCGAAATCCCCGACGAGGAAGCCGAGAAGATCACGACGGTCCAGCAGGCGGTCGACTACATCACCTCGCACAGCAAGCAGTAATCATCACCACCCTGCTGCGGCTTGCCGCGCCAGGGCTCGACGGCCTGTCGCACCGAGCCGGACAGGCTGCCGGGGCGGTTCGCGGCGGGCGCCATCGACGGGCTGAAACAGCCCGTCCCATCAGGCCCGCCCCGGGCCGCCCTTTTTCATTTTTTACATAGTTTCAGGAGCCGAGTCAGTGAAACGACGTGTCGTCATAACCGGATTGGGCATCGTGTCGCCCGTGGGCAACGATGTCCGGACCGCCTGGGACAACCTCACTCACGGACGCTCGGGCATCGGCCGGGTGACGCGCTTCGACGCTACGGTGCTCAACAGCCAGATCGCGGGCGAGGTCAAGGGCTTCAACGTGACCGATTACATGGGCGCCAAGGAAGCCAAGCAGATGGATACCTTCATCCATTACGGCGTGGCGGCCGGCGTCCAGGCCTGGCGCGATTCTGGGCTGGACATCGCGGCGGAAGACGCCGACCGCATCGGCACCATCATCGGTTCGGGCATCGGCGGCCTGCCGCGCATCGAGGAAACCCAGATCGAATACCTGGAACGCGGCGCCCGGCGCATCTCGCCGTTCTTCGTGCCGGCCTCGCTGATCAACCTGATCTCGGGCCAGCTGTCCATCATGCTGGGCCTGAAGGGCCCCAGCTACGCCGTGGTCTCGGCCTGCACCACCGGTCTGCACTGCATCGGCGACGCCGCGCGCCTGATCGAATACGGCGACGCCGACATCATGGTGGCGGGCGGGGCGGAAAGCTCCGTGTCGCCCCTGGGCATGGGCGGCTTCGCCGCCATGCGCGCGCTGTCCACCCGCAACGACGATCCCGAGACCGCCTCGCGTCCCTGGGACCGCGACCGCGACGGCTTCGTCCTGGGTGAAGGCGCCGGTGTGCTGGTCCTGGAAGAATACGAACACGCCCGCCGCCGCGGCGCCCGCATCTACGGCGAATTCCTCGGCTTCGGCATGAGTTCCGACGCGCATCACATCACCAGCCCGGATCAGGACGGTCCGCGCCGGGGCATCCTGCACGCGCTGCGCAACAGCGGCGTGAATCCGGATCAGATCAGCTACGTCAACGCCCACGGCACGTCCACGCCGCTGGGCGACAAGAACGAGACGGCGGCGCTCAAGCTCGCGTTCGGCGACCATGCGTACAAGCTGGTGGTCAATTCCACCAAGTCCATGACCGGACACCTGCTGGGCGCGGCGGGCGGCATCGAGGCGGTCTTCACGACCCTGGCGGTGCACCACCAGGTCTCGCCCCCGACGATCAACC
>CBFGXR010000097.1:0-6863 GCA_965652675.1 uncultured Castellaniella sp. | reverse complement strand
TGGCTGGACTTCAACGACACCTGGCTGGCGGCCGAATGGGGCCACCCGTCCGACAACCTGGGCGGCGTCCTGGCCGTGGCCGACTGGCTGTCGCGCAACGCCGTGGCCGCCGGCAAGGCGCCGCTGACCATGCGCGCGGTGCTGGAAGGCATCATCAAGGCGCACGAGATCCAGGGCTGCATCGCCCTGGAAAACTCCTTCAACAAGGTCGGCCTGGATCACGTGGTGCTGGTGAAGGTCGCCTCCACCGCCGTGGTGTCCCAGATGCTGGGCCTGTCGCGCGAGGAAGCCATCAACGCCGTGTCCCTGGCCTGGGTCGACGGCCAGAGCCTGCGCACCTACCGCCACGCACCGAACACCGGCAGCCGCAAGTCCTGGGCGGCGGGCGACGCCACCAGCCGCGCCGTGCGCCTGGCCCTGATGGCCCGCACCGGCGAAATGGGCTACCCGTCGGTGCTGACCGCGCCGGTCTGGGGCTTCTACGACGTGCTGTTCAAGGGCCAGCCCTTCAAGTTCCAGCGCCCCTACGGCAGCTACGTGATGGAAAACGTGCTGTTCAAGATCTCCTTCCCGGCCGAATTCCATTCGCAGACCGCGGTGGAATGCGCCATGCAGATCCATGAAACGCTGCAATCCCTGGGCAAGACGGACGCCGACATCAAGAAGATCACGATCCGCACGCACGAGGCCTGCATCCGCATCATCGACAAGAAGGGTCCGCTGAACAACCCCGCCGACCGCGACCACTGCATCCAGTACATGGTGGCCGTGCCCATCCTGTTCGGCCGCCTCACCGCCTCGGACTACGAGGACGGCGTGGCCGCCGACCCGCGCATCGACGCGCTGCGCGACAAGATGGTCTGCGTGGAAGACCCGGCCTTCACCGCCGACTACCACGACCCGGACAAGCGCTCCATCGCCAACGCGCTGACGGTCGAATTCACGGACGGCACGAAACTCGACGAAATCGTCTGCGAATACCCGATCGGCCACAAGCGCCGCCGCAAGGACGGCATCCCGCTGCTGGAAGCCAAGTTCCGCCGCAACCTGGCGCGCCAGTTCCCGGCCCGCCAGCAGCAGCGCATCCTGGACGTGTCGCTGGACCAGGCGAAACTGGAAGCCATGCCGGTGCACGAATACGTGGACCTGTATGTCATCTGAGGCGCCCGCCCCCGCCCGGGCCATCCGCCACGACGAGGCCGCCCACCGCTTCGAATGGACCGAGGACGGCCAGCTCTGCGTGCTGGACTACGTCCTGGACGGCGCGGTCGCGTCGTTCACGCACACGGGGGTGCCGGCCGCCGTGGGCGGGCGCGGCATCGCCGCGGACCTGGTGCGCTTCGGGCTGGAGACGGCCCGCGCGCGCGGCTGGCGGGTCCGGCCGCTGTGCTCGTACGTGGCGGCCTTCGTGCGGCGCCACCCGGAATACCAGGACCTGGTCGACTGAACGGCGCCGAAAAACACTAACAAAGTAGTGAAAGTGCGGTTTCCTTGATCAGGATTAAGTCCTCGATCTCCGCCTTTCGACACAATGACATCTCCCATAACCACATCACGCATAGGGAGATCCCTCATGGCATTCCGCCTTCGCCACACTGCCCTCGCCTGCGCCCTGGCCGCCGGCCCCGCGCTGGCCCACGAAGCGGGCGACATCCTGCTGAAAGTCGGCGTCACGCATGTCGAGCCCCAATCCAACAACGGCACCGTGGCCAACGGCACCGTCAAGCTGGACATCGACGGCAGCACCCGCCCCAGCTTCAGCCTGACCTACATGGCCACGCGCAACATCGGCATCGAACTGCTGGGCGCCGCGCCCTTCAAGCACACGATCAACGCCAAAGGCCTGGGCGAAATCGGCTCGACCCAGCATCTGCCGCCGACCCTCAGCGTGCAATGGCACTTCCTGCCGGACGCCACCTTCCAGCCCTACGTGGGCGTGGGCCTGAACTACACGACCTTCTTCGACACCAAGACCCGGGGCGCGCTGTCCGGCAACGACCTCAGCCTGGACGACTCCTGGGGCGTCGCGGCCCAGGTCGGCATGGACTACAAGCTCAACGACCGCTGGTTCCTGAACGCCGACCTGCGCTACATCGACATCCGCTCCAACGTCCACCTGAACGGCGCGGACATCGGCAAGACCAAGATCAACCCCTGGGTCGCCACCATCGGGGTCGGCTACCGCTTCTGAGCGGGTTCCGGGCGCCGCCGGCCGTCTCGCGGACACGGCGCGGCGCGCCCGGGCCGTCCGGCCGCCGGACGGGTCGGAAACATCCAATCGGGTCTCTGGTCTTATATCTTATATAAGACTATTGCCTGATCACCGGGCTTCCCGGTAAAATAGCGGTGTTCTCCAACCCTCTCTCCTGGGGCATCACTCCATGCTGGACTCCTACCGCACCGAAGCCGCCGCCCGCGAGGCGATCGGCATCCCGCCGCTTCCCCTGACGGCCAAGCAGACGGCCGACCTGATCGAACTGCTGAAAAACCCGCCCGCCGGCGAAGCCGAATTCCTGCTGGACCTGTTCACGCACCGCGTCCCCGCCGGCGTGGACGACGCCGCCCAGGTCAAGGCCTCCTACCTGGCCGCCGTCGCGCTGGGCAAGGAATCCTGCCCCCTGATCGACGCCCGCCGCGCCACCGAACTGCTGGGCACCATGCTGGGCGGCTTCAACATCAGCGCCCTGATCGAACTGCTGGACCACGCCGACCTGGCGCCGGTCGCCGCCGAAGGCCTGAAGAAGACCCTGCTGGTGTTCGACGCCTTCCACGACATCGAAGAAAAAGCCAAGGCCGGCAATGCCCAGGCCAAGGCCGTGCTGCAAAGCTGGGCCGACGCCGAATGGTTCACCAGCCGTCCCGAAGTCCCGCAAAGCCTGACCCTGACCGTGCTCAAGGTCACCGGCGAAACCAACACCGACGACCTGTCGCCCGCCCCCGACGCCTGGAGCCGCCCGGACATCCCGCTGCACGCGCTGGCGATGCTGAAGAACCCGCGCGACGGCATCGTGCCCGACGCTCCCGGCCAGGTCGGCCCGATCAAGCTGCTGAACGAACTCAAGGCCAAGGGCCACCTGGTCGCCTACGTCGGCGACGTGGTCGGCACCGGCTCCTCGCGCAAGTCGGCCACCAACTCCGTCATCTGGTACACCGGCGAAGACATCCCCTTCGTGCCCAACAAGCGCTTCGGCGGCGTCTGTCTGGGGGGCAAGATCGCCCCGATCTTCTACAACACCATGGAAGACTCCGGCGCCCTGCCCATCGAACTGGACGTGTCCGCCATGAACATGGGCGACGTCATCGAACTGCGCCCCTACGAAGGCAAGGCCCTGAAGAACGGCCAGGTGATCTCCGAATTCCAGCTGAAATCCGACGTGCTGCTGGACGAAGTCCGCGCCGGCGGCCGCATCCCGCTGATCATCGGCCGCGGCCTGACGGCCAAGGCCCGCGCGTCCCTGGGCCTGCCGCCCACGACGCTGTTCCGCCTGCCGGAATCCCCCGCCGACAGCGGCAAGGGCTATTCCCTGGCGCAGAAGCTGGTCGGCCGCGCCTGCGGCCTGCCCGAAGGCCAGGGCGTGCGCCCCGGCACCTACTGCGAACCGCGCATGACCTCGGTCGGCAGCCAGGACACCACCGGCCCCATGACCCGCGACGAACTGAAGGACCTGGCCTGCGTGGGCTTCTCGGCCGACCTGGTGATGCAGTCCTTCTGCCACACCGCCGCCTATCCCAAGCCCGTGGACGTCAAGACCCACCACGAACTGCCCGCCTTCATCAGCACGCGCGGCGGCGTGGCGCTGCGTCCGGGCGACGGCATCATCCACTCGTGGCTGAACCGCATGCTGCTGCCCGATACGGTCGGCACCGGCGGCGACTCGCACACCCGCTTCCCGATCGGCATCAGCTTCCCGGCCGGCTCCGGCCTGGTCGCCTTCGCGGCGGCCACCGGCGTCATGCCGCTGGACATGCCCGAATCCGTGCTGGTGCGCTTCAAGGGCGAAATGCAGCCCGGCGTCACGCTGCGCGACCTGGTCAACGCGATCCCGCTGTACGCGATCAAGCAAGGCCTGCTGACCGTCGAAAAGAAGGGCAAGAAGAACATCTTCTCCGGCCGCATCCTGGAAATCGAAGGGCTGCCGAACCTGAAGATCGAACAGGCCTTCGAACTGTCCGACGCCTCGGCCGAACGCTCCGCCGCCGCCTGCACCGTGCGCCTGAACAAGGAGCCGATCATCGAATACCTGAACAGCAACATCACGCTGCTGAAATGGATGATCGCCAACGGCTACCAGGACGCCCGCACCCTGACGCGCCGCATCAAGAACATGGAAGCCTGGCTGGCGAACCCGCAACTGGTCGAGCCCGACGCCGACGCCGACTACGCGGCGGTGATCGACATCGACCTGGCCGACATCCACGAGCCCATCGTGGCCTGCCCGAACGACCCGGACGACGTCAAGACGCTGTCCGACGTGGCCGGCACCGCCATCGACGAGGTCTTCATCGGCAGCTGCATGACCAACATCGGCCACTTCCGCGCCGCCGCCACGCTGCTCAAGGGCAAGCGCGACCTGCCCTCCAAGCTGTGGGTGGCCCCGCCCACCAAGATGGACGCCAGCGAACTGACCAAGGAAGGCCACTACGGCACCTTCGGCACGGCCGGCGCGCGCATGGAAATGCCGGGCTGCTCGCTGTGCATGGGCAACCAGGCCCAGGTGCGCGAAGGCGCCACGGTGTTCTCGACCAGCACGCGCAACTTCCCCAACCGCCTGGGCAAGAACTCCAACGTGTTCCTGGGCTCGGCCGAAATGGCGGCGATCTGCTCAGGCCTGGGCCGCATCCCCACGCGCGAGGAATACCTCGCCGCCATGGGCCTGCTGGCCAAGGACAGCGAGGACATCTACCGCTACATGAACTTCGACCAGATCGAGGACTTCACGGCGGTGGCCAATACCGTGGACGCCTGATTCTTTCAGGCCGTGCCTTGAAAAGCTCGGAACTTCGGTTCCGGGCTTTTTTCATACAGGTACACTAAGGTTTACTCTGTTTGCTGGTTCACCATGCCCCCTCGTTCCCGCTCCTCCTCCCTGTCGCGCACGTCGCAGACCCTGATTTCCCTGGCCGAGGCCCTGTCGCGCTCGGGCAGCCACCTGGAAGACGCCTACTGGGAAGGCCGCCTCGGCGAAGCCCTGGACAAAGCCCTGGGCGCCCGTCACGGGCGCGCCGTGGAATCGGCCCTGGACGTCCTGCTGGAACAGCGCTCGGCCGCCTACGAAATCCTGGTGGAACTGGCCGAGGCCCGCTCCGAATCGCTGATGCCGGGCCCGGACGACCAGGACTGCGACACGCTGCTGATCTCGGTGCCGATCCTGGCCTGGACCCGCTACCGGCTGCCGAACGGCCGGCTGGACGCGGCCCAGGCGCAGGCGCTCGAAGCGCTGCTGGCGGACACCGTGCTGGGCGCCGAGGCCCGGATCGCATTGCTGCCGTCGCTGATCCGCTTCGACCGCCTGCCGCAATCGTTCCAGGAAACTCGCGCCTGGACCCAGGCGCTGGCGCAACGCGCCCTGGGGCTGCGCCGCGACGGTCCCGCGCTGCGCGAGGCCGAAGCCCCCGAAGACCTCCTCGCCGACGTGTTCTTCCTGATCGGCGCGGTGGTGGTCCCGCGCGGCGGGGCCGTGTTCCAGTGGCAATCCCCGCTGCCCGCGGAATCACCCACCCAGGAAGCGGTCACTCAGCGATGGGCCGAAGGCTGCGCGCGCATCCTGGAACCCGCCTTCACGGGCTGTCAGCTGGAATACCTGCGCCCGGAGGCCTACTACACCGGCACCCGCCAGGCGGACCAGGGCATCCGCCCCCTGACGCTGAAAGCGGCCGCCACGTGGCTGCAGACCGCCGCGCGAATCCCGGGCACGGACCTGCGGGCGGCGCTGGTCGCCTGCGGCGAGCAGTCCATCGAGGAATACCGCATCGGCTTCTGCACCCGCCAGAGCAACGACGTGATCTACGGCTGCGTCTGGCCCGCGCTCAGCCGCGAGGAATCGCAGCCGGACCCGGACGCCGAGGACCAGGTCGACACCTGGGACACCATCGCCGCCCTGCTGCGCGAATGCGGCGTCCAGGACATCCGCCGCCTGCCCGGCCTGCAGCCCATGGAATTCTGCGAAGACTGCGGCACGCCGTATTTCCCCAACATGCTGGGCGACATGCAGCACCCCGAACTCCCGGAAGAAATCGATCCGGAGCCCGTCCAGTTCCACTAGTCTCCTGCCCGCCTTCGGCGCCGCGAATCCGCGTGACGGC
Organism: uncultured Castellaniella sp.; assembly: GCA_965652675.1. Taxonomy (GTDB): domain Bacteria; phylum Pseudomonadota; class Gammaproteobacteria; order Burkholderiales; family Burkholderiaceae_B; genus Castellaniella. Next base: position 560 of record CBFGXR010000097.1, on the reverse strand, counting down.
CGCTGTCATCACTGCGGCGTGCACCGCCTGACGCCATGAGCATCCTGTCTTTCGACCTGTTCTGCCGCGTCGTCGACAATTTCGGCGACGCGGGTGTGTGCTGGCGGCTGGCCCGGCGGCTGGCAGCGCTGGGCCAGTCCGTGCGCCTGTGGATCGACCGCCCCGAGGTCCTGGCGCGGCTGCTGCCGGCGCTGGACGTCCAGGCGGACGAACAGGTCCTGGACGGCGTGCGGATCGGCCCCTGGCGCCGGGCGGAACAGGCCCTGCCGCCCCAAGGCGGGGTCGTGGTCGAGGCCTTCGCCTGCGCCCTGCCCCCGGCCTACGAGGCCGCCATGGCCGGACGCGACTGCCTGTGGATCAACCTGGAATACCTCAGCGCCGAGTCCTGGGTGGAAGGCTGCCACGGCCTGCCCTCGCCGCAGGCCAACGGCGTGCCGAAATTCTTTTTCTTTCCCGGATTCACCCCGGCCACCGGCGGGCTGCTGCGCGAGCCGGACCTGCTGGCGCGGCACGAAGCCGAACGGGCGCAGGATCGCGGCGCGCGCCTGCGGGCCCTGACC
>CBFGXR010000096.1:0-6964 GCA_965652675.1 uncultured Castellaniella sp. | reverse complement strand
GGAAAGGCTTGAGCGGCTCGCCGATGATGTCCCGGTTCCATGCCCCGAACCTGCCCGGCACCTCGTCGTAAATGCCCAGCGAGAGCACGAACACCAGGCGCCGGACGCCGGCGTCTTCCATCGCGGCGATCACCCGCATGGCCTGGGTGTCCAGGTCCTCGCCGGTCAGGTTGGCGTAGACGATGTCCTGTCCCGCCACGGCCTGTCGCAGCAGATCCCTGTCCAGCACGTCACCGATCACGACCCGCGCATTGGCGGGCGTATCGCCCAGTGTCTTCGGGTTGCGTACCAGCAGGGTCAGGGCCAGGTCCGGTGCGTCGGCCAGGTCCCGGATCACCCACCGTGCGATCTGGCCGCCGGCGCCCAGGATGAGGATGTTTTTCATGTCGGATTCCTTTTTCTCACGATGCGTCACAGGTGCCGCTTGAAGAACGGCACCACCTGGGCCAGGGCGATCGCCACCGGCTCGGGCTTGTCGTACAGGTCGTAGTGCGACCAGCCTTCGGCGACGACGATCCGCTTGTCCTTCGAGGCGGCGCGGCCGTAGATTTCCCAGCCGTCGCGGTAGGCGCCAAAGCCGCCGACCTTGTCGCCGACCACCACCATCAGCGGCTGCGTCAGCAGGGTTTCCGCGTTCAGAAAGGCGTCCCAGCCCATGGCGGCGCCGCTGAAGGACATCAACTGGCGGGTGGCGCCGTTCGGCTGCCGGCCGCGGGCGGTCTTGTAGTATTCCGTGGCCTCGAGCACGTCGATGTCGGTGATGCCGGCCCGCCGGCCCTCCTCGACGGACTCGGGCAGCAGGTCGGCGGCGTGGCGCGCACCGCCCCGGGCCTCATCGGTGCGCTGTCCGGCCATGCGTTCGGCGTGCGCCAACGGCTGGAACTGCGCGAAGCCTTCGCGGATCAGACGGCCGTAGTTCACACCGGAGATGGACGCCAGCGCCTTGATGCGATGGTCGGTGATGCCGGCGTGCACCGTGTAGGCGCCGCCGCCGCACACACCGATGGCGCCGATGCGCCCGGGGTCGACATAGGACAGCGACTGCAGGTAGTCCACGGCGAAGCGGATATCGGACACGCGGATCGCCGGGTCCTCGATGAAACGCGGCATGCCGCCGCTGGCGCCCTGGAAGCTGGCGTCGTGCACCAGCACGACGTAGCCTTGCTCGGTCAGCCCCTTGGCGTAGACGTTGCCGGCGGTCTGCTCCTTGCAGCTGCCGATGGGGTGGGTGCTGACGATGGCCGGGTACTGTTTCCGCCGGTCGAAGCCCGGAGGCAGGTAGAGGTCGGCGGCGGTGTCCCAGCCAAGGTTCGGGTAACTGACGTGTTCGATCGTGCTCATGAATGACTCCGATGATGATCTGGAAGGGCGCGGGCGGTCCGGTCCCGACGAAAAACGGTTGAAGAGGAAATGACGGCAGGCGCTTATCCCAACGTACGCAGGAAGAACGGCGCCAGCACCGACACGGCCTCGTCCACATGGGGACGCCGGTCGTACAGCGACATGTGATTGGCACCCTCGACCACATGGAAATGCTTGTCCCGGCTGGCGGCGCGAGCGTACAGGTCGTCGCTCATCCATTTGCTGCCCGCGGCCGCGCCGGCCACGATCTGCAATGGCTGGGTCAGGAAGGCCTCGGCCTTGTGGTAGGCGTCGTAGGGGATGATCTGGTTCAGGCTGCGCGCGGTCATGAAGCCGGGGGCGTTGGGGTGCTCGCAACGCGGCGTGTGGTAGTACTCCCAGGCTTCGCGCAGTTCCTCGTTGGGGGCGTCCTCCTCGCGCAGCGGGGCGAGCGGAAAACGCTCGCCGACGGCCGCCGCGGCCGCGTCGGCGCTGCGGGCCCGCGAACCCATGCCGATCAGGCCGACGGCGTCGGCGTCCTTGACGCCGCCATCCCAGCCGTTGCGGAACATCTGGCCGATGTTCACCGCGCTCACCGTGCCCACCGCCCGGATGCGGCGGTCGTTGATCGCGGCGTTGACCGTGTAGCCGGCGCCGGCGCAAATGCCCATGGCGCCGATCCGGCCCGCATCCACGTAGGGCAGCACGGTCAAGTAATCGACGACCGCGCTCACGTCCTCGGTACGGACGTGGGGGTTTTCCAGCTGGCGGGGCATGCCGGTGCTTTCGCCCTGGCAGGACGCGTCATAGGCGACGGCGACGAAGCCGTGTCCGGCCAGCCGGGCGGCGTACAGGCCGGCGGTCTGCTCCTTCACGCCACCGCCCGGATGGGAAACGACGATGGCGGGATAGCGCAGGCCCGGATCGAAATCGGCGGGCAAGTGGATGTGCGCGGCGAGGGTGACGCCCTGGCCGTTCAGGTTCGGGATACTGGCTTTTTGCATGGCTTCGGCTCCGGATGACGGGTTGCGTGTTCGTGACGGTTCCCATCTTAGAGAGCCCATTGCATCCGATAAATAGACTTCCAACGACATCAGTGATTAGATAAACTTGACAATATGCCCATGGAACCCTCGCTCCTCCCTGCCCTGGCCTGGTTCGTCCGCGTCGCGCGCCACCACAGTTTCACCAAGGCCGCCCTGGAAATGGACGTCTCGCGCGCCGCGCTGTCGCAGCACCTGAAGGCGCTCGAACAGCGCCTGAACGTGCGTCTGCTGAACCGCACCACGCGCAACATGTCGCTCACGGAAGAAGGCCAGCGCCTGTTCGACACCCTGCGGCCGGCCCTGGCCGCGATCGAACGCGCCGTGGCGGAATCGGGCGAGGCCCAGGCCGAGCCGGCGGGGCTGATCCGGATCAACACCTCGCGCATCGCCGCCCGGCTGCTGCTGGAGCCGCGCCTGGACGAATTCCTTGCCCGCCATCCCCGGGTGCGCCTGGAACTGGTGATGGACGACGGCTTCTCCAACATCGTGGCCGAAGGCATGGACGCCGGCATCCGGTTGGGAGAAAGCCTGGCCGAGCACATGGTCGCCGTGCCCGTCACGCCCCGGCTGAGGATGGCCATCGTCGGCAGCCCGGCGTATTTCGAGCGCCACGGCCTGCCCGTCACGCCCGCCGACCTGATGCGGCACAATTGCCTGCCCTACCGCTTCACCTCCAGCGGCGCCATTGACCGCTGGACCTTCGCCGCGCCCGGCGCCCGGGACGATTCCTTCGTCTTCGAGCCCCAGGGCAACGCCGTATTCAACGACGTCGACAGCATGCTGCATGCCACCTTGCGGGGCGTGGGGCTGATGCAGCACCTGGACCTGTGCGTCACCCCCCATCTGGCCGACGGCTCGCTGGTGCGCGTCCTGGAACCCTGGTGCAGGCCCTTTCCCGGCTTCTTCCTCTACGTGCCGTCGCGCGCGCAGATGCCCGCCAAGATCCGGGCGCTGGTCGATTTCCTGGTCGAGCAGCGCAAGCGCTTCGAACGCGAAGCAAAGAGCCGGGCGTCAGACGCGTGAGCGCCCGCGCGGCCGATTCCGCCGGGCGAAGGCTGCCCACTCACTGCCGGCGCAGCCCCTGCAACAGTTGCCCCAGTTCCGGCGGCAGCTGCGTGGGCTGCGCCGGCAGGTCCAGGCTTCCCGGGGCGGGCGGCGTGGCCGCCAGCCGCTCCACGCGGAACTGTTTTTCGTAGGCCAGCAGGCCCAGGCCTTTTTCCTCCAGCGCATCCAGCGCCTGCCGCGCGCCGTCCGGCGACTGCCCGGCCGCCGCCTGCAGCAGCACGGCCATCCGGCCCAGGGCGCGCGTCAGTTCCCGCACCTCGGGCTGCTTGCCCAGAACCCCCTGGCCCGAACGATTCCGTCCCTGTTCGTCGCGGTAGGACACGGCATAGACGGCGCCCGCGCGGCCGGCCACCGTCTCGCGGGCGCCGGTCGGCTCGATGCGGGTCAGCGAGCGGATCATGTCGGGCCCCGCCTGGATCGCGGCGCCGCCCAGCAGCCGGACCACCGCGTCCCCGTCCATGACCAGCGGCCGGCCGCCGGCCCGCATCACCGAATACAGCTTGCCGTCGCGCATCAGCAGGTAGCCCTGGGCGACGCCCGAAATATCGACCCGCGCGTCCGGCCCGTCGAAGGACACCGTCAGCGTCCGGTCGCCCGCCCGCACGGTCGCCACCCCCGCCGCCAGAACGCAGACGGGGACGATCCCGATCCAGGCCGCCAGCAGCCATCCGAACCAGCGCATCATGTTTCCGCCTTCCATCGAATCCGTATGAATGGACCATACGATAGCGGGTTTGACCGCCGCCGCACAGGCGCGGACACGGTCCATGTGTGTCAGGATCTTGCCCTTTCAGCCGCGCAGGATGAAGATGACGGACACTTTTCTTCCGATGGATCCGACCCGACCATGTACCTGCCCGATCATTTCGCCGAAACCCGGCCCGAGGCACTGGCCCGCATCATCCGCGAACACCCGCTGGGCGTGCTGATCACGCACGACGCCGAGGGCCTGGACGCCAATCACATCCCGTTCGAATTCGATCCCGGCGCGGGCGCGCACGGCCTGCTCACGGCGCACGTGGCCCGTGCGAATCCCGTCTGGCAACGCTGTGCCCCGGGCTGTCCGGTGCTGGTCGTGTTCCGCGACGCCGAAGGCTATGTCTCGCCCAACGGGTATCCCAGCAAGCACGAAACGCACCGCCAGGTGCCCACCTGGAACTACGAGGTGGTGCACGCGCACGGCCTGCTCACCGTACGCGACGACGAGCGCTTCGTCCGCGGCGTCGTCGGACGGCTGACGCGCCGGCACGAGGCCGGCGAGGCCCGTCCCTGGAAGATGTCGGACTCCGCGCCCGAATTCATCAATGACATGCTGAGCCGGATCGTGGGCATCGAGATCGCCGTCACCTCGCTGGCCGGCAAGCGCAAGCTCAGCCAGAACAAGGACACCCGCGACCGCCTGGGGGCCGCCGAGGCGCTGGATGCGCGGGGCCATGCCGAGCTGGCGCGACACATGCGCGAGGCGGGGTAAGCAAGGCCGATCAAGTCCGGCCATTCCACCCCCGAGGCCTCCATTCTTGACCCTCATCAAGGCTACCAAAAAAAGTCATCCGATTCCTTGATACCACCATATATTGTGTTTACGATTAACGCATACACAATATGTAGAGATATTCAGGATGACGCTCACCCAGACCCCCAGCACGCCCGAAGCCTCGGCCGACCGTCCCGTCCCCAACGTGGACGTGATCCGCTCCATCGACGAATACCTGCGCCAGCAGGACTGGCGCGTCAACGCCAACGCCAACCAGGGCTATTCGCTGGGCGGCCTGATCCTGAACACCTCGGGCAAGCTGATCGCCAATTACTGGCTCAGCCACGTCTACCCGGAAACCATCGGCCAGGCGCACCGCCAGGGCGACCTGCACATCCATGACCTGGACATGCTGTCGGGCTACTGCGCCGGCTGGTCGCTGCGCACCCTGCTGAACGAAGGGCTGAACGGCGTGCCCGGCAAAGTCGAATCCGCGCCGCCGCGCCACATGTCCAGCGCCGTGGGCCAGATCGTCAATTTCCTGGGCACGCTGCAGAACGAATGGGCCGGCGCCCAGGCCTTCAGTTCCTTCGACACCTACATGGCGCCCTTCGTCCGCAAGGACGCCATGGACTACGCGCAGGTCCGCCAGTACATCCAGGAACTGATCTTCAACCTGAACGTGCCCTCGCGCTGGGGCACCCAGACGCCGTTCACCAACCTGACCTTCGACTGGGTCTGCCCGGAAGACCTGCGCGAACAGGTCCCGGTGATCGGCGGCGAGGAAATGCCGTTCACCTACGGCGAGCTGCAGGCCGAGATGGACATGATCAACCGCGCCTACATCGAGGTCATGATGACCGGCGACGCGCGCGGCCGCGCCTTCACCTTTCCCATCCCCACCTACAACATCACGCCCGACTTCGACTGGCACAGCCCCAACGCCGAACGGCTGTTCGAGATGACCGCCAAGTACGGCCTGCCCTACTTCCAGAACTTCATCAATTCGGAACTCAAGCCGAACATGATCCGGTCCATGTGCTGCCGCCTGCAGCTGGACCTGCGCGAACTGCTCAAGCGCGGCAACGGCCTGTTCGGCTCGGCCGAACAGACGGGATCGCTGGGCGTGGTGACGATCAACTGCGCGCGCCTGGGCTATCTGCACGCCGGCGACGAGGCCGGCCTGATGGCCCGCCTGGACGCACTGCTGGAACTGGGCCGCGACAGCCTGGAAATCAAGCGCCGCGTGATCCAGGAACACATGGACAACGGCCTGTTCCCGTACACGCGCCGCTACCTGGGCACCCTGCGCAACCACTTCTCCACGCTGGGCGTCAACGGCATCAATGAAATGATCCGCAACTTCACGGCCGACGAGCACGACCTGACCAGCCCCTGGGGCCATGCCTTCGCCGTGCGCCTGCTGGATCACGTGCGCGCCCGCATGGTCGAATTCCAGGAAGCCACCGGCCACATGTACAACCTGGAAGCCACCCCCGCCGAAGGCACGACCTACCGCTTCGCCAAGGAAGACCGCGCCCGCTGCCCCGGCATCCTGCAGGCCGGCACGCCGGACATGCCCTACTACACCAACTCGTCCCAACTGCCGGTGGGGTTCACCGACGACCCCTTCGAGGCGCTGGAACGCCAGGACGAACTGCAGCGCAAATACACCGGCGGCACCGTGCTGCACCTGTACATGACCGAACCGCTGTCCTCGGCCGACGCCTGCCGCGAACTGGTGCGCCGCACGCTCGGCCGCTTCTCGCTGCCCTACATCACGGTCACGCCGACCTTTTCCATCTGCCCGAAGCACGGCTACCTGCCGGGCAAGCACGAATTCTGCCCGCACTGCGACGACGAACTGATCGCCCGCAAACAGCAGGCGGCGCACCATGCCGATCCGGCCCCGCACGAAGCGGCGGCCTGATCCGCCCTCCTTTTTCCCCTCAACCCTAACAGGAGCATCTCCATGAGCCAGACCACCCTCACCCTGAACGACGCCGAACGCCAGCCCTGCGAAATCTGGACCCGCTTT
>CBFGXR010000095.1:0-7017 GCA_965652675.1 uncultured Castellaniella sp. | reverse complement strand
GAAAAAAAAAACTCCAACATTTATTTTGAATAAATCTTCTACCATGAAACGCTTCCATTCTTTAATCGTTTTCACGATCCCGTGCACCGGCGGCACGCCGACCTGCTGCAAAAGGCCCTGGACGGCCGGCTGCGCGCCACCCACACCACGCTGTTGTCCCCTTTCGATCCGCTGGTGTGGGACCGCGAACGCGCCTCGGCGCTGTGGGGGTTCGACTACCGCATCGAGTGCTATACGCCCGAAGAAAAGCGCACCTACGGCTACTTCGTCCTGCCCATCCTGCATCGGGGCGCGCTGGTGGGACGGCTGGATGCCAAGGCGCACCGGACGCAAGGCGTATTCGAGGTCAAGGCCCTGTTCGTGGAACAGGGCTGCACGCTGAGCGACGCCGCGCTGCGGGCCGTGGCCCGGGCGATCCAGCGGTGCGCGGACTGGCACGGTACGCCGGAGGTGCGCGTCGGGCGGACGGAGCCCGCCGTCTTGCTGCCGAGGTTGCGAGACAGACTCAGAGATACCGCCTGACCCGGTCGCAATACGCGAGCTACGCGGCCGTGTGCGCCGGTCCGCTGAAAAGCTCGAACCTGGTGGCACGCAGGCTGGGGACCACGCGATTGGACGCGCTGGAACCAGGTCCGCACAATGACGGGCCTGCTTGACCTGATCGCACTCATTCAGCGGTGATCATGCCGCGGATGACCTGGGCCAGCCAGGGTTCCAGATCCAGGCCTTCAGGGGGCTGAAGCACGCCGTCGAGCAGCAACAGCGCAAGCCCATGCACGAGCGACCAGCAGCCTTGCGCATAGGTGATGCGCTGCCCGGATCCGGGTTCCGCCTGGATGTGGCGCATGAGCGCATTGAACGCACCGGACCTTGCCACGGACAGGTCGGCGTATTGGGCATCTGGCCTGTCACCGCCGAACATCAGGCGAAACAGGGCGGGCTGCTCCAGGGCAAACATCACGTAGGCGATGCCGGCCCGCAACAGCGAGGTCCGATCCGGCTCCGCAGTCACGCCGATGGCCTCGACCCGGCTCGCAAGCCGCAGAAACCCGCTGGCCGCGATCGCCGCGAGCAGGCTGTCCCGATCAGGATAGTGACGGTATGGCGCCATTGCGGACACGCCTGCGCGACGTGCCAGTTCGCGCATGGAAAGGCCATCAGCCCCTTTTTCGGCCAGGAGCGTGCACCCTTCTTCCAGAAGGACTCGACGCAGATCTCCGTGGTGGTATTTCTTGGCTAATGTTGACATCGCATACATTGAAGATTAGCATCCGATGAATGTATTCATTGTAAACATAAATCGGAGGAATGATGGTCATGATGCCAGACATCTTGCGCAGGCAATGGCTCGACTACCCGAAGGCACATGCCAATCGGGCGAATTTTTTGGTGCACCTGATATTCGTCCCGGTTTTCATGGCGGGAACGATCGCTCTTTGCCTCGGCTTGCATGCGTGGTCGCTCGCCACGTCGCTGGCGGGACTGATGGCCATGGGGCTGGCCATGGCCATCCAGGGCTGGGGGCATCGCCGGGAGGCCTTGCCACCCGAGCCGTTCACCAGCGGAGCCAACGCCCTGGTCCGGATATTGCTGGAGCAGTGGCTGACGTTCCCGGCGTACGTCCTGTTCCTGGTGTGGAAAAAACAGGCCGGGCTCCGCGCCGGAGAGGCCGTGGCCGTGGAGATTTCGCCTGTGGCACCGGAGCCTGAACCCCAGGTGCCGCCGGACCTGGGCGAGGCCCTCGCCGCCTCGCAAGCGGCGCAGGCGACATGGCGCGACACCACGACGGCATCCCACCTAGAGCGCTCAGACCGCCGGCGCCCACTCCACACGATTGCGCCCCGCGGTCTTGCCGCGATAGAGGGCGGCGTCCGCCTGCCACAAGACCTCGTCCAGCGCGTCGGCGCTGGCGAAGCCCGTTGAAACCCCGATGGTGACCGTGCACCGGACCGGTTCGAGCGGATTGCCGCCGGGCACCTGGCTGGATGCCACCACCTCGCGCATGCGTTCGGCCAGGCGCACGGCACCGTCCCGGTCGGTGTCCAGCGCAATCACGATGAATTCCTCGCCGCCCAGCCTGCAGGCGAGATCCCCCTGCCGGGCCACGCGTTTCAGGGTCTCGGCCACGCGGCACAAGACGGCATCGCCCACTTGATGGCCATGGGTATCGTTGATGCGCTTGAAGTGATCGATGTCCACGATCAGCAGATGCGCCGGCCTCGCCAGCCGGGAACGGAAATGCGCGGCCAGCCCATCCGTCAGGCCGCGACGGTTCAACAAGCCGGTCAGCGGATCATGGACGGCCAGAACCCGCAACTGGTCGACGAGACGATTCAGCACCAGCCAGACCGCGGCCGGCGGCAGCACCGTGCCCAGGAACGACATGTAGATGTAGAACGCCATCTGAAAGCCGCTGTCCATGTCCAGGGCCTGCAGCCCCCCGGTGAGAATCACCACGAACTTCGCGGCATTCAATACGCAGATGCCGCCGATCAGGACGGCGAACAGAACCATCTCGACGCGCAAATCCCTGGCAAACGTACGCATGCCGTAGAGCAAGGCCACCGTCATGCCCAGGAACAGTGCGGCGCAGGAACCGGCCAGCAGAGCGTGGCGAGCCTCGGTCCCGAGCGTGGCCTGCACCAGCACTTGCGCCACGGTGTAGCAGCCCGCCACAGCGAGCAACGGTCCCCACACCGGGATGGGACGATCAAAAAACCGGATCGCGCCCAGCACATACATGACCGGAGCACAGAACGTCAGCGTATGGTTGACGACGCTCATCACCCCCCACCCCGGGGCGCCGCCCAGAAGCTGCAGGAAATAAGCCAGCCCCAGCAGAAGATGGCCGGCGGCAAAGACGTCCGTGCCCATTTTCCTGTCCTTCAGCCGGATGCTGATCAGCAGGAACATCACGCAAAAGCACATCAGATGCACGCAGAGCATGCCCAGGATGACGGTCGCATTCATGGCTCAGTGAACCCTTTCCGCCCTTGCAAGCTGTTTCGGCATGGCATCTTGCCTCAACGCCGTGATCGATAAGGCTCGTCCATGGGGATGAAATCCTGCTCGGCCAGCGCATCGGCGATCCAGGCCTGCACACCGGGCAATTGGTGCACACGCTCGATATAGGCGGCGATCTCGTCCGGCATGGGCAAGCGGTAGGTCTTGAAGCGGGAGCAGACCGGCGCGTAGTAGGCGTCGGCAATGCTGAACTGGCCGAACAGCATGGGGCCGCCATGCCGGGCCAGCAGGTGGCTCCACATGCCGGCGATGTGCTCCACGTCCTTGCGCACACCGGCATTGTCTCGCCAGATGATGCGGCCCACGTCCGCCAGATCCGCCTCGATGTTCATGCCGCAGGCACCGCGCAGTGCGGCAAAGCCGCCATGCATCTCGGCCACCACGCTGCGCGCCGCCGCGCGCGCGGCCTTGTCCTGGGGCCACAACCGCTTTTCGGGAAACTGTTCGGCCACATATTCCGCAATGGCCAGGCTGTCCCAGATCGTCACGTCGCCATCCTGGAGCAGCGGCACCATGCCCGTCGGGCTGATGGCGTTCATCGTGCGTTTGAATGCCGACTGATCGTCAAAGCCGTCGAAGCGCACAGCATGCTCTTCGAACGGAATGCCGGCCTGGCGCAGAAGCACCCAGGCGCGCATGGACCAGGACGAGTAATTCTTGTTGCCGATATGGAGCCGCAGCATGGCCGATCACCCATTGAACAATGATCGCCCGATTTTATCCTTCCTGTACGCAAGCCTTGGCGCGGCATTTCGACGTTCCCGCCGGCTTCGGCATTCGAGCATGCGATACTGCAACCAACCTCGGATTTCGATTTTGTCAGGAAAGTAAATTCAAATGGCGTCTCACGTCAAATTGCAGCTTTTGAACGGTACATATGGGGTGACCCGGCTACACGCTTCCGATCCCGTTCCAGCGTGGGCCGATGGGGATGGATTCGTCAGCATCAGCCGTACCGACGACGAGCTTTCCATCGTCTGCCTGCAGGATCGCATCCCGCAAGACGTGCGGCTGGATGGCGGCTGGTCATGCTTCAAGTTCCACGGTCCGTTTGCCTTTGACGAAACGGGCATCGTGCTGTCCGTGATCGCGCCTTTATCAACCAACGGCATCGGGATTTTTGTGGTTTCCACCTTCGATGGAGATCACATGCTGGTGAAATCGAGCGACCTGGAGAAAGCGCGCGGCCTGCTGGCGAACGCAGGCCATTCTCTGGTTTGAGCATCCACGCCAGCGCGGCCGAATTGTTGTCCCCGACTATGTTTCATCAGCCCATTTTGCGGACACAATAAACCAGCGGGACAGCAGGCCAAGCTGCCCGGGCACTGCTTGTTTGAGTCGCTGGACGACCACATCCCGGACTTCGAGCACTTCGATTCCGGCGGTTTCAAGTGCCGCGCGCCTACCAACGCGCCAACTGGGTCATCTGGATGACGTTGCCGCAGGTGTCATGCAACTGGGCGATCGTCGAGCCGGGCACCTCGGTCGGCGCCATGGTGAAGTCGCCGCCACGCGCCTTGATGCGCTCATGGTCACCCCTGACGTCATCGGTGTAGAAATTGATCGCGGGCTGGCCTTGCTGGAAAATGGCCTGCTGGTAGGCATGGCCCGCCGGATTGTCATTGAGCGCGAGTTGCAGTTCGGTCCCATCCGGCTCGTCGGGTGAAACCACCGTCAGCCAACGGAACGGGCCGTTGCTGAAGTCGGCCTTTTTGGTGAAACCCAGGATCTGCGTGTAGAAGTGCAAAGCCTTCTCCTGGTCATCGACATACACCTTGGTCAACTTGATCTTCATGAGTGCTTCCTTCGCTATTTGCGTTGATGAGGTTGCGCCCAGGGCAACGGACGCATCGTTTGGAATCGTACGGATGGCTATTCAGCCGGCTTGGGGCAAGACCTGCTCCAGCTTCTCGAAGAAGTGCCGCCAGCCGGCCTGCGCGCCGCCGAATGCCCGCTTTTGATCGGGCCGGAAGCCGGACTGCTCCACACGCAGACGAGTGCCTGTGTTCATGGGTTCGAGCGTGAAGGTCACCACACTTTTCAGATCGAAGGCGGGATCGTCGTGCGCGAAGTTCCACGTATAGGACAAGGTTGTGTTCGGGTCGACGACGAGCACTTCGCAGTCCAGCACGCCACCCCAATCGCCGTGCAGGTTGAAACGGTGGCCTACGATCGGACTGAAGTCATTCTTCATCAGCCATTCCTCGATCAGATGGGGCTGGGTGAGCGCCCGCCAGATTTTTTCCGGTGGATGGGCGATCTCGCGCTCCACCACGACGGAGCGTGTTTTGGTCGATCTTTCGTTCATTGGTCCATCCGATTGAGCAGGTCTTCGAGGTCGTCGAACCGGTTTTGCCAGAAGCGTGTCATCTGATTGGTCCAGTCGACCAGCGGCGCAAGAGCGCCGAGTTGCGCGCTGTAGTGCGACTGTCGCCCTTCATGGCGGTCTCGCACCAGCCCGGCCCGCTTCAGAATGCCGAGATGCTTCGATACCGCGGGCTGCGAGATTCCCGCCTGCGCCGTCAGCGCGCCGACGGTCTGTTCGCCCTCGCGACACAGCCGCTCGAAGATCGCCCGTCGCGTCGGATCAGCCAGCGTTCTAAACAGAGTATCGTGCGTGTCCACCGTTCAAATCCATAACTATCAGGATATATAATAACCATTTGGATATGTATTAGTCAAGTGAGGCCCCGCGTCGCTAGGGTGCCGTATTCCAGCATCGCGAGTACGTCCAGGCCGTTCTACACTTCCCGGAAGGAATCCAAGACAAGCCCATGACCCTCCACCTCCGACACGAAACCCCGGACGACATTGGTGCCATCGAAGCGGTGACGGTTGCAGCGTTTGCCGATGCACCGCACACCAGCCACACCGAGCAGTTCATCGTGCGCGCCCTGCGGGCCGCCAATGAACTGACGCTTTCCATCGTGGCCGAAGAAAACGGCCAGGTCGTTGGCCACGTCGCACTGTCGCCGGTGACAATCACCGAGGGTCCCGGGCGAAAGGCCGAAGGCTGGTATGGCTTGGGTCCAATCTCCGTCCTGCCGCAAAGGCAGGGACACGGCATCGGCTCATACCTGATGGAACAGGCGCTGTCCGAACTGCGAGCCATGCGGGCCACAGGCTGCGTGCTGCTGGGCAATCCCGCGTACTACGCACGCTTTGGTTTTCAGGTCCACGCGGGCCTGCAACTACCGGGCGTACCGCCCGGCTATTTCATGGCGCTGGCCCTGCATGGGCCAGTGCCGGAAGGTATCGCGCACTACAGCGATGCCTTCAACGCCGTCACCTGAGCTTGCGCGATGGCGGCGGCGATGATCTTCTCCAGGATCGACGACTTTCACGCCGGCCTCCAGGAACGGGCCTACGTCCCTTGTAGCCACGCTGACAGAAGCATCGGACACCCGCCACGATGCACTCTGTCACGCCAATGACGAACGCCGTGATCGCCAGCGCCCAAAGGCCCGGATGCGTGCCGGCACGCCGGCTCATTGCATCTCCGTCAGCCGCACCTGGTCGATGTAGCGCCAGTCCCAATGGTCAAGCCAGGTGCTCATCGAGGTCTCCCGGCAAGGTGATCTGGTAGGTGGGATGCAGACGCCCGCCGGACACCAGCGCGCGCTTGCCCCGGCCCAGATCGACACCACCCAGCGGCACATGCGAGAGCCACGCATGGCGATGGCGATCGGCCAGGGCCAGGAACAGCCGCTTGGCTTTGATGCTGCGGCAGCGGCGCAGCAGCAAGCCAACGCGCTGCGGCCGCAGCGTGGTCATGGCCTGCATCAGCGCATCGGCCTCGTGGACCCCTGCCGCATCCGATACGCCATGGCACAATTCCAGCATCGCCCGCTCGGGCGTCGAGCAAACCAGGGCATCGACACCAGACGCGGCGGAATGCCAGGCCAAGCCCGCCTCGGACAGCGTCTTCTCGGAGCCTTCCGCCGTGACGGGCACGGCGGACAGATCGAATGGCCCCTTGCCCAAAAACTCGAA
>CBFGXR010000094.1:0-7038 GCA_965652675.1 uncultured Castellaniella sp. | reverse complement strand
GTACAGGTTCTTGTCGGCCGGATCGCCCGGGTGGATCTTGTTCTGGACGCCGTCCAGGCCCGCCATCATCAGGGCCGAGAACGCCAGGTACGGATTGGCCAGCGGGTCCGGGAAGCGCGTTTCGACACGGCGCGCCTTGGGGTTGCTGACATAGGGAATGCGGATCGAGGCCGAGCGGTTGCGCGCGGAATACGCGAGCTTGACCGGGGCTTCGTAGTGCGGCACCAGGCGCTTGTAGGAATTCGTGCCCGGATTGGTGATGGCGTTCAGGGCGCGGGCGTGATGGATGATGCCGCCGATGTAGTACAGGGCGAATTCCGACAGGCCGCCGTAGCCGTTGCCGGCGAACAGGTTCTGGCCATCCTTCCAGATGGACTGGTGCACGTGCATGCCGGAACCGTTGTCGCCCACCACGGGCTTGGGCATGAAGGTCGCGGTCTTGCCGTAGACGTGAGCCACGTTGCGGATCACGTACTTCATGATCTGGGTCCAGTCGGCGCGCTGCACCAGGGTGGAAAAGCGGGTGCCGATTTCCAGCTGGCCGCAGTTCGCGACTTCGTGGTGATGGACCTCGACGGGCACGCCCATCTGTTCCATCAGCAGGCACATTTCCGAACGCATGTCGGCGAAGGAGTCGATCGGCGGCACGGGCACGTAGCCGCCCTTGACGCTCGGACGATAGCCCAGGTTGTTGCCGTTGGCCTCGTTGGCGTTCGACCAGGTGCCCTCGTCGGAGGAGATCTTCACGAAGCTGCCGCTCATGTCCGCGTTCCAGCTCACGCCGTCGAAGACAAAGAATTCCGGTTCGGGACCGAAATAGGCGGTGTCGCCCAGGCCGCTGGACTTCAGGTAGGCCTCGGCGCGGCGGGCCAGGGAGCGCGGATCGCGATCGTAGCCCTTCAGGTCGGAAGGCTCGACCACGTCGCAGGTCAGGATCAGCGTGGTTTCCTCGCGGAACGGATCCAGGCGGGCGGTGCCGGCATCCGGGACCAGGATCATGTCGGACGCCTCGATGCCCTTCCAGCCGGCGATCGACGAGCCGTCGAAGGCGACGCCCGATTCCATGCGGTCCTCGTCCATCTGGCTGGCGGGGACGGTCAGGTGGTGTTCCCGACCCAGGGTGTCGGTAAAGCGGCAATCCACGAACGCCACTTCGCGTTCGGCGATCATCTGCACAACGTTTTCAGGGGTGGACATAAAAGCTCCTGCGCCAAGTCATATCGTCAAAGGGAAAAGCTCGAGGCTTCATCAGATTCATCAGCAATGATCGTGCCAGCTTTTTCGGGAGGCGGTTCCAGGCGGCGGGATCCGTCGGGCGCGCGTCGAACTGGCCATCATGGCGCATGATCGCACCGCAAAGGTGCGTATTTTAGTGCATGCCGACCGGATACGCACCATATTGGTGCGTATCCGGTCAAGCGAGGAATTCCATCTGCAGTTCGTTCAGGAAGCTCCAGCCCCGGGGCGTGGCGCGGATGCGGTCCAGGCCCGGCTCGAGCAGGCCGCGATCGACCGCGCGCCGCATGGCCGGCAGGATGGCCATCAGCGACAGGCCGGTGCGCTCGATGAACAGGCCGCCCTCGACGCCTTCGCGCAGGCGCAGGGCGTTCAGCATGAACTCGAAGCCCAGGTCGTCGTGGCTCAGTTCGCGGCGTTCGACCACGTGCCGGCCGGCGCCTTCGGTCGCCAGCCGCATCCAGGCGTCCGGCATGCGCGCCCGCGCCTGGCGCGTGATGCGGTCCTGGAAGGAAATCTTCGAATGCGCTCCCGGACCGATCCCCAGGTAGTCGCCAAAACGCCAGTAGTTCAGATTGTGCTGACAGGACTGGTGAGGCCGCGCGTAGGCCGAGACCTCGTAGCGGTCGAAGCCCGCCGCCTGGATCAGTTCCGCCACCCGGTCCTGCATGGCCGCGCCCAGTTCGTCGTCCGGCACCCGAGGCGGGTATTTGGCGAAGACCGTGTTGGGCTCCAGGGTCAGGTGGTACAGCGACAGATGGCCCGTCTCGAAGGCCAGGGCCTCGCGCACGTCCCGTTCGCATTCGGCCAGGGTCTGCTCCGGCAGCGCGAACATCAGGTCCAGATTGACCCGGCCCACGGCACGCTGGGCCATTTCGATGGCCGCGCGCGCCTGGGCGGCGTCATGGATGCGGCCCAGGCGGCGCAGCTTGTCGTCGTCGAAACTCTGGATCCCCAGCGAGATCCGGTTCACTCCGGCCTGGGCGTAGCCCTGGAAGCGGGCGGCCTCGGCCGTCCCCGGATTGGCCTCCAGCGTGATTTCCACGTCGGGCGGCAGATTCAGGTAGGCGCGGAACAGACCGATGATCCGGTCGATCGCCTCCGCCGACAGCAGACTGGGCGTACCGCCGCCGAAGAACACGGTCGAGACCGGCCGCCCCCAGACGTCGGGCACGGCCTGTTCCAGATCGGCCTGCAGCGCCTGCAGGTAGGCTTCTTCCGGCAACTCGCCGGAACGTTCGTGCGAGTTGAAGTCGCAATACGGGCATTTGTGCACGCACCAGGGCACGTGCACATACAGCGACAGCGGCGGCAAGGCCGTCAGGCCGGGCTTGCCGCGCACGCCGGGGCGGCCGTCGCCTTCGCGCTCGGGGGTGGGAACCGGGACCAGCCTTTTCATCGGACCTCCCTATTCCCGGCCCTGGTCCTGGCCGAACTCGCTGCGCAGCGCCCGCAGCAGGCCGCGCAGCGCGCGCGCACGATGGCTGAGGATGTTCTTCTGTTCCAGGGGCAGTTCGGCGGCGGTCATGCCCAGGTCGGGCAGATAGAAGTACGGGTCGTAGCCGAAGCCGTTGGCGCCCCGGGGAGCGTCCAGAACCTCGCCGTCCCAGGAACCCTCGACCACGATCGGACGCGGGTCGTCGGCGCCGCGGACATAGACCAGAACGGCGACGTAACTGCCCCGCCGGTCGATCCGGCCGGCCATTTCGGCCACCAGTTTTTCATTGTTGGCCGCGTCCGAGCGCGTGCCGTCCGGCGCCTGCGCGTAGCGCGCCGAATACACGCCGGGCGCGCCGCCCAGGGCATGCACGCACAGGCCGGAATCGTCGGCCAGCGCCGGCAGGCCGGTGGCGCGGCTGGCGTGGCGCGCCTTGGCCAGGGCGTTTTCCACGAAGGTGTGGAAAGGCTCCTCGGCCTCGGAGACGCCCAGCGCGCTTTGCGGCACCATCTCGATGCCGGCCGCCGACAGGCTGGCGGAAAATTCCTTCAGTTTCCCCGGATTGCCCGAGGCCAGGACGACCTTTTTCATCGCGGGGCCGTCCCAAGATGGAAAACGCCCCCCTGGGGGGCAGCAAGCCGCAGGCGCAGCGTGGGGGCCTTTTTCATCGCGGAGTCTCCAGCGCCGCGGCCTGCGCGCGGATCAGCGCCTGGATGCCGCCGGTCGCCAGATCCAGCAGGCTGTTCAGTTCGTCGCGACGGAAACTGCCGCCCTCGCCCGTGCCCTGGACCTCGACGAAATCCCCGGCGCCGGTCATGACCACGTTCATGTCGGTGTCGCAGGCGGAGTCTTCCGGATAGTCCAGGTCCAGGACCGGACGCCCGTCCACGATGCCCACCGAGACGGCCGCCACCTGGCCGCGCAGCGGATCGGCCGACAACTGGCCGCTGGCCATCAGGCCGCGTACCGCCAGGGCCGCCGCCACCCAGGCGCCCGTGATGCTGGCGCAGCGGGTGCCGCCGTCGGCCTGCAGCACGTCGCAGTCCAGGTGCAGGGTGCGCTCGCCCAGCGCTCGCAGATCGAACACCGCACGCAGGCCGCGGCCGATCAGGCGCTGGATTTCCTGGGTGCGGCCGCTCTGCTTGCCACGGGCCGCTTCGCGGTCGCCCCGGGTGTGCGTGGCGCGCGGCAGCATGCCGTATTCCGCCGTGACCCAACCCTGGCCCCGCCCCTTCAGGAAGGGCGGCACCTTGTCCAGCACGCTGGCGTTGCACAGCACGCGGGTGTCGCCCATGCAGGCCAGCACCGAGCCTTCGGCGTGGCGCGTATAGCCGGTCAGCAGTTCGATGCGGCGCAGTTCGTCCGGCCGACGGCCGGACGGCCGCGCGGGGGCGGAATCGGAATTCGAGGGGATCGTCATGAAGGATTTTCCGGGATGAAGCCAGACTACAATGAGGCTCCATTGTAGATAAACGCCCACGAGACCGCCCCATGATCCGCAGCATGACCGCTTTTGGCGCCGCCCGGCTGGACTCCGACGCAGGGTCGATCAGCGCCGAGATCCGCAGCGTCAACAACCGTTTTCTGGATCTGAGCCTGCGGATCCCCGAAGACCTGCGCTTCGCCGAACCCCGTGTGCGCGAACTGGTCGGCCGCCAGGCCCTGCGCGGCAAGGTCGAACTCAAGCTGAGTTACGCGGCGATCGACCGCGACGCCCTGCGGCCCTTCGATGCCGAGGCCGTGCGCGCGCTGGCCGAACAGCTGCACTGGGCGCGCCGATTCATCCCCGATCTGCCCGCGCCGACCCTGGCCGAACTGCCGCGCGAAGGCGCGGCGCGCGGCGGCCTGGACGCCGACACCTGGCTGCCGCTGTGCGAACAGGCCTGCGCCCAGGCGCTGGAGGAATTCGGCGCGGCGCGCAGGCGCGAAGGCGAACGGCTGGCACAGGCCATGCTGGCCATGGCCGACGAGATCGACGTCATCGTCGCGCGCGTGGACACCGAACTGCCCGCCCTGGTCCGGCAGCATCAGGACCGCGTCGCCCAGCGCCTGCGCGAAGCCCTGGAGGCCGCCAGCCCGGGGGGCTTCGCCTCGATCAGCGGAGCCGAACTGACCGCCCGCATCGCCCAGGAAGCCAGCCTGTTCGGCCTGCGCGTGGACGTGGCCGAGGAACTCACCCGGTTGCGTTCCCACCTGCAGGAACTGCGCGAAATCCTGTCCGGCCTGCATGCGTCCTCCACGCGCGGCGGCAGCGGCAAGCGCCTGGACTTTCTGTTCCAGGAAATGAACCGCGAGGCCAACACCCTGGGCTCCAAGGCCGCCGCCCTGACCGTCACCCAGGCCGCCATCGACCTTAAACTGCTGATCGAGCAGATGCGGGAACAGGCGCAGAACATCGAGTGATCTGCTGCACCCCACAAACCGCAGAGGAGCCCCTGTGTCGAATACCACTTTTATTCAACGCGTCGTTCTGCGCAACTACAAGAGCATAGGAAGTTGCGACGTTCGCCTTCTGCCATTAACGTTCCTTGTTGGTCAGAACGGAGCAGGAAAGAGCAACTTTCTGGACGCGCTGCACTTCGTCCGGGATGCACTCGCGAGTTCGCTGGATAGCGCCATCAATGAACGGGGCGGTCTCAACGAAGTACGACGGCGCTCTAGCGGACATCCGACACATTTTGGGATCCGGCTCGAATTTCGTTTGAAAGACGGCCGGCCTGGTTGGTATGCCTTTGATATTGGGGCAATGTCCAGCGGTGGCTATGAGGTCCAACATGAAGAATGCGTCATCACAGGAATTGGGAAAGGACCATTCTTCCGCATCAACAAAGGCCAATTGCGCGACAGCAGTGAAGCTACCTTTCCGGCCATCACGACAGATCGACTTGCCTTGGTCGCCGCATCCGGATTCACTGCATTCAGGCCCGTATTCGATGCCTTGACGGCCATGGGTTTCTACAATTTGAACCCCGCGCTGATGCGTGAGTTGCAAAAACCTCAAGACGGCCGATTGCTCAAACCCGTAGGAGAGAACATCGCCAGTGTGATCGGACATCTGGAGCGGGTAGCCCCCGAGCGGATGGAGATCATCACGAAGTATTTGCAAACCGTGGTTCCCATGGTGCACGGGATGGGGCGCAAGACCATTGGCCCCATGGAAACACTGGAATTTCGCCAAGAAATGGCAGGCGCTAGACACCCCTGGAAATTCCTGGCCCAGAACATGTCGGATGGCACCTTGCGCGCGCTGGGTGTGATGACAGCCCTGCTTCAAAGCAATGTCGACTATTCGCCAACACTCATCGGTATCGAAGAACCGGAAACAGCACTACATCCCGCTGCCAGTGCCGCCTTGCGAGAAATTCTGGTTCATGCCTCCAATGACACGCAGGTGCTGGTCACCAGCCATAGTCCAGATCTGCTGGATGATCGCGAGATCGACGCCGACTCGATTTTCTCCGTCATATCGGAGGGTGGCGAAACGAAGATCGCTCCGCTAGACGAAGCATCTCGCCAAGTATTACGGGAGCATCTATTTTCCGCAGGCGAACTGCTGCGCAAGAACCAACTCGAACCAGATCGGCGGATTATTGAACTACAAGCATTGGTCCAATCTGATCTTTTCGGCGAAATCCAACCATGATTAAAATCGCATCAATCGTGGAAGGCGAGGGCGAGGTTAAGGCCTTGCCAATCCTGCTGCGCAGACTCGCCCTCGAGCGCACGCCATTTGCTGAAATTAATCCTCTGACTCCCATCCGGGTCAGGCGCGATCAGTTCATACACAAAGATCAAGAGTTTCGTCGACACCTGCTTCTGGCAGCGGCAAAGAGCGGCGACGACGGTTGGGTCCTGATTCTGCTGGATGCGGACGACGACTGCCCCATGACCCTGGGACGGGAACTCTACGAACGCGCCCGAGCGCATATCCCACACAGGCGCCTATCGGTCGTACTCGCCAACCGGGAATTCGAAGCCTGGTTCATCGCTGCTGCGCATTCTCTGCAGGGGGTCAGGGATTTTATATGCGCGGCCGACGAACTGATTGAAGCCGAAATTCCGCGCAATGCCAAAGGCTGGATACGGGAGCGCATGCAGGGCAGAAAATACAGCGAAATCCTGGATCAACCGGCATTCACGGCCCGAATCGATTTACAACAAACCTTCAGCAATAGCCGATCGTTTAGAAAATTGTGCACGGAGTGGGAGACTCATGTTTCTGCACGCACATGACCCAACAGCCATGGAAAGTTGAATTCGCCATTCTTCTTTCGCTTTTCGCCTCCGCACCAAGCAAATCGATACTTGGCCCTTTTCACAATCAGGGAAAATCACCGCTTTTCCAGCCGGATAATCCGACTAAA
>CBFGXR010000093.1:0-7047 GCA_965652675.1 uncultured Castellaniella sp. | reverse complement strand
GGCCCGCTCCGACATCAGTTCCGGCAACTGGTCCGAGGCCCGCAAGAACCGGGAAATTCTTGTCGAGCACGCGCTTGGCGTCGTCGCGCAGTTCCGGCAGGTTCAGCTTGTCGTAGCTGATCATCATCAGGTAGAGCGCCTTTTCCGCGATGGGCACGCCCGCGAAGTCGGTGACCACGGTCTGGGCTCGGTTGGCCGCCGCCACGTAGGCGCCGCGCTCGTAGTAGTACTGGGCGATGTGGACTTCGTTTTCGGCGATGGTGTTGACCAGCCAGGCGGCGCGCTTGCGGGCGTCGGGCGTGTAGCGGCTGTCGGGGTAGCGCTTGATCAGTTCGTTGAAGGCTTCGTAGGATTCGCGCAGGCCCTTGGGGTCGCGTTCGCTGGGGTCCTGGCGCGTGAAGTTCGACAGGACGGCGCTGGGCGGCGTGAAGGTGATCATGCCTTTCAGGTACAGCATGTAGTCCGTGCCGGGATGGTTCGGATATTGCTGCATGAAGCGGTCGATCGCGGCCTTGGCCTGTTCGGGTTCCTCGTCCTTCCAGTTGACGTAGGCCTGGTCGATCAGGGACTGCTGCGCGTAGATGCCGAAGGGGTAGCGGGCTTCCAGGGCTTCCAGGTTCTTGCGGGCCTCGGACCAGTTGCCGGAACTGATGTCGGAGCGGGCCTGGCTGTAGAGGCGTTCCGCGCTCCAGCCGGCGGTCGGGTCGACGTTGCCCTTGGTCGAGCTGCAGCCCGCCGCCAGGGCCATGCACAGGCAAGCCAGGATCAGCCGGATGTGGGTTGTCAGGGCTTTCGGAAAAACGGGGGCATGCGCGGCCACGGGGCGTCCTTGATCAAGGTGTTAGCATTGTCGGCAGATTATATGATTTGTCGCCATGCCGTACACGGATATCGCCACTGAAGACACCGGCCCCGACGCGCCCGAGGTGTTCCGACTGCCCCCCGACGTCCTGCCGGACCGGCTGGACAAGACGCTCGCCCGCCTGATGCCGCGGCATTCGCGCAGCCGGCTGCAGTCCTGGATCGACGATGGCCACGTCGAGGTCGACGGCGCCGTCGGCAAGATACGCACCCGGGTGGGGCCCGGCGCCCTCATCCGGGTCTGGCCCCAGCAGGCGCCCGAGGACCTGGCCTTCGTCCCCGAGGACGTCGGGTTCCGCGTGGTGGCCGATGCGCCCGAGTGGATCGTGGTGGACAAGCCCGCCGGACTGGTGACGCATCCGGGCGCGGGCAACTGGCACGGCACGCTGCTCAACGGCCTGCTGTTCCGCTATCCGGAACTGGCCCGCGTGGCCCGGGCCGGCATCGTCCACCGGCTGGACAAGGACACGTCGGGGCTGCTGGTCGTGGCTCGCACGGAAACCGCCCAGACGCAGCTGGTGCGCCAGCTCCAGGCGCGCACGGTCCGGCGTGAATACTGCGCGCTGGTGCACGGCGCGCTGTCGGGGCGGGGCACGGTGGATGCGCCGATCGGCCGCGATGCCCGGGTGCCGGTCCGCATGAGTTCGGATCGTCCGGTGGCGCCCAAGCCCGCCGTCACCCATTACGATTCCCAAGGGATTGGCCGCTGCGGCGACGTCGTCGTGTCCCGCGTGCTGTGCCGCCTGGAAACCGGCCGCACGCACCAGATCCGCGTCCACATGGCCCGCCTGCGGCACCCCCTGCTGGGCGACACCCTGTACGGCGGGCGCCAGGAAGCCGGCGCCGGGCGCCAGATGCTGCATGCGCGCGCCCTGGGTTTCGACGACCCCGTCAGCGGGCGGCCCTGCGCCTTCACGGCCGAGCCGCCGGACGACTTCCGCCGCGTGCTCGACGGCATACTCTGGGAAAGCGATGGCGACGACGCTGATTGAACCGGCCCCCGGCCTGCGGGGCGTGACCGGCGAGTCCTGGTCCGGCGTGCGGTATTTCTCGACCTGGCGCGTCGGCGGCGTCAGCCAGGCGCCCCGGGACAGCCTGAACCTGGGCGGCCACGTCGGGGACGACCCGGCGGCCGTGCGGGAAAACCGGCTGCGGCTGCGGCGCGCCCTGCCGGACGATCCCCTCTGGTTCGAGCAGGTGCATGGCACGGCCGTGTTCGACGCCGATGCCGCGCCCGGCGAATCGCCGCATGCGGGCCGCGAGGCAGGCGCGAGCATCCCTTGCGCGGATGCCGCCGTGACGACCCTGCGCGGCCATCCCCTGGCGATCATGACCGCCGACTGCCTGCCGGTCGTGCTGGCCGACGAGGCCGGCACCGTGCTGGGGGTCGCCCATGCGGGCTGGCGCGGGCTGGCGGCCGGCGTGCTGGAAAACACATTGGACGCCATGCGCCGCCGGGCGCCGCGCGCGCGCGGCTGGCGCGCCTGGGTCGGTCCGGGCATCGGGCCCGCGGCCTTTCAGGTCGGGCCGGAAGTGCGGGCCGCATTCGTCGATCGTGATCCAGGGTTGGCCGTGTGTTTCGAGCGCGAAACCGTCGGCGATCGATGGCTTGCCGACCTGGCGGGCCTGGCGCGCGCCCGGCTCCTGCGGGCCGGCGTGGATCGGGTGGAAACCAGCGGAGAATGCACCTGGACGCGGGCGGACCGGTATTTTTCCCATCGGCGCGATCCCGGATCGGGCCGGCAGGCGACCCTGGCGTACCTGGCGCATCCGGGCGCCTTGCAAGGCGCGAGGTGGGCATAGCATGGAGGCCCATTATTTTGGCGCATGTCGGCTTCCGCATGGGCCCTATTCAAGCTAGCGACTTACCCGAATTGACGCCATTTGGCAGAATGACAGAATAGGCAGACGAGAGGTTCCGGGCTGTTTCGGGATCTTGGCGGTACAAGGGATGGTGGAATGGCTGATCGGAACTCTTCACAAAGGCAGGCGCCGCCCGGGGTCGCCCCCGCCCAATTGGCGTCCATCCAGTCAGAGTTCACCCAGGCCTGGCAGTCGCTGCTGGACCGGTTCCGGCAGGGCGCGCTGACGCCGCCCGCCGACCGCCGTTTTTCGTCGGATGCCTGGGCCGGCAACCCCCAGGCGCTGTTCTCGGCGCACGCCTATCTCCTCATGGCCGACGCGCTGCGGCGCCTGGCGCAGGCCGCCGATCTCGAATCCGCCGCGCGCGAACGCCTGAAATTCTCGGTCATGCAATGGATCGAGGCCGCCGCGCCGTGCAATTTCCTGGCGTCCAATCCCGACGCCCTGCAGGCCGTGACCGACAGCGGGGGCGAATCCCTGCAGCGGGGGCTGGCGAATCTGATGCGCGACCTGACGCGGGGCCGCATCACGCAGACCGACGAATCCGCCTTCGCGCCGGGCGAAAACCTGGCCATGACGCCGGGCACGGTGATCTACGAAAACGCCCTGATGCAGCTCATCCAGTACCGGCCGCAGACGGCGCAGGTCCGCCGGCTGCCTCTGCTGATGGTGCCGCCCTGCATCAACAAGTTCTACATCCTGGACCTGCAGCCGGCCAATTCCCTGGTGCGGCACGCCGTGCAGGCCGGCTTCGAAGTCTTCATGGTGTCCTGGCGCAACCCGTTGCCGGAAGATGATGACGGCATCGAACACAAGACCTGGGACGACTACGTCGAAGACGGCGTGCTGCGCGCCGTCCAGGTCGTGCGCGACGTGACCCGCCAGCCGCGGATCAACGCCCTGGGCTTCTGCGTGGGCGGCACGCTGCTCGCCAGCGCCCTGGCCGTGGCGCGCGCCCGGGGCGAAGACCCGGTGGCCGCGCTGACCCTGCTGACCACCTTCCTGGATTTCCGCGAGACCGGCATCCTCGACGTCTTCGTCGACGAACAGCATGCCCGCGCGCGCGAACAGCAGCTGGGCGCCGGCGGCCTGATGACGGCGGGCGAACTGTCCACCACCTTCTCGTTCCTGCGGCCCTCGGAACTGGTGTGGAACTACGTCGGCTCCAACTATCTGATGGGCGAATCGCCGCGGGCCTTCGACCTGCTGTCCTGGAACGCCGACGGCACCAATCTGCCGGGACCGTTCTTCACCTGGTATTTTCGCAACACCTACCTGGAAAATCGCCTGGAAACCGGCCAGCTGCGCATTTGCGGCACGGCCGCCGACCTGCGCGCCCTGGACATGCCGGCCTACCTGTACGCCTCGCGGGAAGACCACATCGTGCCCTGGACCTCGGCCTACGCCTCGACGCGGCTGCTGCGCGGCCCGCTGCGTTTCGTGCTGGGCGAATCCGGCCACATCGCGGGGGTCGTCAACCCTCCGGAACGCGGCCGCCGAGGCTACTGGTCCACGGACCGGGACGCCAGCCTGCCGGGCGACCCGGACGCCTGGCTGGGCGGGGCGGACCATGCCAAGGGCAGCTGGTGGCCCGACTGGCTGGACTGGCTGGCCGGGCATTCCGGGGACTGGCGGCCGGCCCGCCGCGCCCCGGGCAATCGACAATATCCTGCCATAGAGCCCGCACCCGGGCGCTATGTCAAAGTCAAAGCAGTCTGAAAAGGAGAACACCATGAGCGGCAAACTGGCTTACGTGACGGGAGGCATGGGTGGCATCGGCACATCGATCTGCCAGCGCCTCGCAAAGGAAGGTTTCACGGTGGTGGCCGGTTGCGGTCCCAGCCGGGACCATGCCAAGTGGCTGGATGAACAGGCCGCGCTGGGCTACCGGTTCAACGCCTCGGTCGGCAACGTGTCCGACTGGGACTCCACGGTCGAGGCTTTCGTCAAGATCAAGGATCAGTTCGGCCCGGTCGACGTGCTGGTGAACAACGCGGGCATCACCCGTGACGGCGTCTTCCGCAAGATGAGCCAGGAAGACTGGCGCGCCGTCATCGACACCAACCTCAACAGCCTGTTCAACGTGACCAAACAGGTCATCGACGACATGGTGGACCGCCAGTGGGGCCGGATCATCAACATCAGTTCGGTCAATGGCCAGAAGGGCCAGTTCGGCCAGACCAACTATTCCACCGCCAAGGCCGGCATCCATGGGTTCACCATGGCCCTGGCCCAGGAAGTCGCCAGCAAGGGCGTCACGGTCAATACCATTTCCCCGGGCTACATCGGCACCGACATGGTGCGGGCCATCCGTCCCGACGTGCTGGAAAAGATCGTCGCCACCATCCCGGTCAAGCGCCTGGGCACGCCGGAGGAAATCGGCTCCATCGTCGCCTGGCTGGCATCCGACGATTCAGGTTTTGCCACCGGAGCGGATTTCTCGCTGAACGGCGGCCTGCATATGGGATGATCATGGCGCGGAACACCACTTCACCCCAGGCGGAACGGCTGATCAAGAAATACCCCAACCGCCGCCTTTACGACACCCAGTCCAGCGCCTACATCACGCTGGCCGACATCAAGCAGCTGGTCCTGGACAACGAGGTGTTCAAGGTCGTCGACGCCAAGACCGGCGACGACCTGACCCGCAGCATCCTGCTCCAGATCATCCTCGAAGAGGAATCCGGCGGCGTGCCCATGTTCTCGGCCGAGGCGCTGGCCCAGATCATCCGCTTCTATGGCCACGCCATGCAGGGCGTGATGGGCACGTTCCTGGAAAAGAACATCCAGGTGCTGATGGACATCCAGGATCGCATGGCCGAGCAGTCCCAGGGGCTGTATCAGCAGCATTTCGGCCCGGAGGCCTGGGCCCAGCTGATGAGCATGCAGACGCCGGCCCTGCAGAACATGATGAACAATTACATCGAGCAAAGCCGCGGCCTGTTCGTCCAGATGCAGGACCAGATGCAGGACCAGACGCGCACCATGTTCTCGGCCTTTCCCTTCCCGGGGCAGCCGCCCGAAGGCGGGAAAAAGAAAAAGTGATCCCGGGCGCGCGGCGCCGGCCGGATGGCCGGCGCCGCGCTGTTTTTTTGATCTGACCCCGTTCCGATCCGGTTTTCTGGTGCTATATTGCTTCGTAACGAGAATCATTATCCTTACAATACCCTGACTTATACGGAGATCATCCATGATGAACAAGCTGCTCGTCGCGCTGGCCGGTATCGGCCTGGCTTCTTCCGCCCTGGCGGCCGAATACCCCATCGGCGAACCCAGCGAACTCAACGGCCTGGAAGTGGCGGCGGTCTATCTGCAGCCCATCGAAATGGAACCGGCCGGCATCATGCGCGCCGCCAAGGACTCCGACGTCCACCTGGAAGCCGACATCCACGCCACGGCCGACAACAAGAACGGTCTGCCCGAAGGCGCCTGGGCGCCGTACCTGAACATCCAGTACGTGCTGCAGAAGCAGGGCAGCGACAAGGTCCTGAAGGGCGACCTGATGCCCATGGTGGCCAACGACGGTCCGCACTACGGCGACAACGTCAAGCTCGAAGGCCCCGGCAAATACAAGCTGACCTTCATCATCGGCTCGCCCGAAACCGCGCACAACAACCATTTCGGCCGCCACGTCGACAAGGAAACCGGCGTCGCGCCGTGGTTCAAGACCTTCGAGGTCAAGTACGATTTCGTCTATGCCGGCACCGGCAAGAAGGGCGGCTACTGATCGCGGGGCGGCCGTCATGAACATGCGCACCTGGATCGCGCTGGCGGCCCTGGCGTGGGCCGGCTGGCTGGCGCCGATGTCGGTGGCGGCCGCCGCCGACATGCCGGTCTACACGCTGACCTTCAAGGCCGACGGCACCTTCGAGCCGGCCCGCCTGGAAGTGCCGGCGGGCCGCTTCAAGATCGTGCTCGTCAACGAAAGCACCGAGGCGGTCGAATTCGAGAGCCTGCCGCTGCGCAAGGAAAAAGTGCTGGGGCCGGGGGTCACCTCGTTCGTGGTGCTGTCCCTGTCGCGGCCGGGCGAATATCCCTTCTTCGACGATTTCCATCCCCAGGTGAAGGGCACCCTGGTGGTGCTGCCCAAGCCCTGACATCCGCATCCCATCATGGAACAAGTCGCCTTCATCGTCTGGCGTGAAAGTGTCGAGGCCCTGCTGGTCGTCGGCATCCTCTATTCCTGGCTGCGCGCCTCGCCGGAAGGCCGGCGCGGGCTGCCCTGGCTGTGGGGCGGCGTCGGCGCCGGACTGCTGCTCGCCGGCGCGCTGGCCCTGGTGCTGCTGGGCATCTCCTCCTGGCTGTCCGACGAGGGCCAGGAAT
>CBFGXR010000092.1:0-7063 GCA_965652675.1 uncultured Castellaniella sp. | reverse complement strand
GCTGGGCTTTCTGACCGATGCGCAGTACGATGAATGGATCGTCCCCCTGGACATGCCATGGTCTGCGCCCAGGTCTACGGCAACGATGCCGCCGTGGCCTTCGCCGGGTCCCAGGGCAATTTCCAGCTGAACGTCTACAAGCCCGTCATGGTGCACAACGTGCTGGAATCCATCGGCCTGCTGGCCGACGCCTGCCTGTCCTTCGACGAGCACTGCGCCGTCGGCATCGAGCCCAACCAGCCGCGCATCGATGAAAACCTGAACAAGAACCTGATGCTGGTGACGGCCCTGAACCGCCACATCGGCTACGACAAGGCCGCCGCCATCGCCAAGAAGGCCCACAAGGAACACAGCACCCTGCGGGAAGCCGCGCTGGCGCTGGGCTTTCTGACCGATGCGCAGTACGATGAATGGATCGTCCCCCTGGACATGACGCATCCCAGCAAGGCATGAGGCCGGGCGCGGGGCGGTCTCCACGAACCGTCCCGCGCCTGCCGGATCCGAGCCGCCCGCACCATGAAATCGCCCGTACAGATCAAGCGCGTTTACGAAGCACCATCGGACACCGACGGCCTGCGCGTGTTCATCGACCGGCTCTGGCCGCGCGGCGTGTCCAAGGACACGTTCCACTACGATCTGTGGTGCAAGGATCTGGCGCCCAGTCCGGCGCTGCGCACCTGGTTCGGGCACAAGCCCGAGCACTGGGACTGCTTCCGCCGCGACTACGCCGCGGAATTGCAGGACGAACAGGCGCAGGCCCGCATGGGCGAGGTCTTCGCGGCGGCCGGCGGTCGGCGCATCACCCTGGTGTTCGGCGCCAAGGATCCGGAACACAACCATGCGTTGATCCTGGCCGACGCGATGAACGATTACGCCAGGCGCCACCGTCTCGCCTGAACGAATCCCCACCCGGCGCCGATGCGCCGGACGCGCGGACCGCCGTGGCCGGCCCGCGTCGCCTACAACCTGATCGGAAGGGAACATGCTGCTGGTCTATTTCGGTTCGCAGTCGGTCTGGGCGCTGTCGCTGCTGGGGCTGATCCTGCTGCTGGCCGCGATCCTCGCCATCCAGGCGCATCGCAGACGCGTCCGGGGCGGCAACGAAGAACTGCCCGGCATGGTCGGCGAGGTCACCCAGGCGTCCGATGCGCGGGGCCGGGCCCGCGCCCTGGTGCGCGGCGAGATCTGGCAGGTGCATGCGGATGCGCCGCTGCGGCTGGGCCAGGCCGTGCGGGTCCGGGCCGAACGCGGCCTGATGCTCGAAGTCGAACCCGTCCCCGAGCGGGATGTTTCTCTGGGAGAACCCTCATGATGTTTCTGGAACTGGATTCGGGCCTGGGCCTGCTGGCGCTCGTCTTCCTGGTGTTCGTGCTGTTCAAGCTGTTCCGCATCCTGCGCGAATACGAGCGCGCCGTGGTCTTCACGCTGGGCCGCTACACGGGCAGCAAGGGGCCGGGGCTGATCGTCGTGATTCCCTTTCTGCAGCAGGCGGTGCGCGTGGACATGCGCGTGGTGACGCTGGACATCCCGCCGCAGGACGTGATTTCCCGCGACAACGTGTCGGTGCAGGTGAACGCGGTGCTGTATTTCCGGGTGGTGGACCCCGGCAAGGCGATCGTCCAGGTCGAACGCTACCTGGAGGCCACCAGCCAGCTGGCGCAGACGACGCTGCGGGCGGTGCTGGGCAAGCACGAGCTGGACGAGATGCTGGCCGAGCGCGAAAAGCTGAACCTGGACATCCAGACCATCCTGGATGCCCAGACCGACGGCTGGGGCATCAAGGTCACCAACGTGGAGATCAAGGACATCGGCCTGAACGAGACCATGGTGCGGGCCATGGCGCGCCAGGCCGAGGCCGAACGTGAGCGCCGCGCCAAGGTCATCCACGCCGAGGGCGAACGCCAGGCGGCCCAGGCGCTGGCCGACGCGGCCAACACCCTGGCCCGCGAACCGTCCGCCATGCAGCTGCGCTACCTGGAGACCCTGTCCCAGGTGGCGGGCGACAAATCGTCCACCCTGGTGTTCCCGATCCCCATCGATCTGCTGGCCGGGTTCATGGGGCCATCGCGTCCGCCTCGGCCAGAAGCTGACCGATGACGGCGCCCGCGCGCAGGTCGTCCAACCGCCCGAAATGATGCAGGCGGACGCCGCCCCGGGCGTCCAGGATCACCAGGGACGGCGTGCCCTGCAGGCCCCAGGCCTGCATGGTCAGGGGAATCGGGTTGCCGGTGGGAGAGGGCCGGTCGATGCCCACGGGAAAGCGGATCCGGTATTCGTGCAGGAACGCCCGCAGCGCGATCTCGCCCATGGCCGCGTGATGCTCGAAGACCGTGTGCAGGCCGATCACCTGGACGCGCCCCGGCGGAAAGGATTCGTGGATCGCCTTGGCCTGGGGCAGGCCGTGGGACACGCAGCCCGGGCACAGCATCTGGAAGGCGTGCACGACCACCACGGACCCGCGCAGCGATTCCGGCGTGGGCGGGTCGTCGTGGACGTTCAGCCAGGTCTCGATGTCCCAGGGGGGAGGCAGCGCGCCGTTGATCATGATCAGATTCCACGATGAGGTCGGTCGATTCCATGATAGGACGGACGTACAATCGGGGAAAGGCGCCGGCGCGGAAAACCTACAATTCGTAGTGGTAATCTGCCGCGCATTGGCCGACCATGGTGTAATGATGCGCCTTCGCCGCCTGATGTGCCGGTGGCGGGGCGATGCGGGGCGCTCGTGGGGCGCCCATCGGAAATTTCCCTGTCTGACGGAGACTTACACATGAAACTGTCCGCTCTCGCCCTGAGCCTTTCCCTGCTGGCCATGGGCCAGGCCGCCCACGCCGCGCCGGACTTCGCCCAGGTCAAGGACATCCTGACCAAGAACGCCTGTCTGGCCTGCCACTCGGTCGACAAGAAGGTCGTCGGGCCCGCGTACATCGACGTCGCGGCCAAACACAAGGGCCAGGCGGACGCCGCCGAAGTCCTGACCAAGCACATCAAGGGCGGCAGTTCCGGCGTCTACGGTCCGATCCCGATGCCGCCCAACGTCGGCATTTCCGACGCCGACATCAAGACGGTGGTCGACTGGCTGGTGGCCGGCGCTCCGCACTGATCGTCCGACGCGCTTGCGCAGACCCTGCGCGCGGCCGTCGGCCGCCGCAGGGTTTTTCAATTCCGGGCTCCGGATCGCGGGCCCGTCCTTTACCAACAGGAGCCGGCATGAACCGAGTCGATGTCTTCTCGGGCCTGGAGACCCAGTCCATTTCCGTCGAAGTCCTGCGCGAAAAATACGCCAAGGGCAACGAAACCTCGATCGTCGAGATCCAGCAGCGCGTGGCGCGCGCGCTGGCCGCGGTCGAAAAACCCAGGCAGCGCGCCCGCTATCGGGCCCTGTTCCTGGATGCCCAGCAGCGCGGATTCATTCCCGCCGGCCGCATCAATTCGGCGGCGGGCACGGATCTGGCCGCCACGCTCATCAACTGCTTCGTCCAGCCGGTTGGGGATTCGGTATCCGACGCCGTGGACGGCCGGCCCGGCATCTACGACGCCCTGCAGAAGGCCGCCGAGACCATGCGGCGCGGGGGCGGGGTGGGGTACAACTTCAGCCACATCCGGCCGGCGGGCGCAATCGTCAAGGGCACGGCCTCCAAGGCGTCCGGCCCGGTGTCCTACATGCGCGTGTTCGACCGTTCCTGCGAAACCGTGGAAGGCGCTGGCCGACGCGGCCAACACCCTGGCCCGCGAACCGTCCGCCATGCAGCTGCGCTACCTGGAGACCCTGTCCCAGGTGGCGGGCGACAAATCGTCCACCCTGGTGTTCCCGATCCCCATCGATCTGCTGGCCGGGTTCATGGGGCCATCGCGTCCGCCTCGGCCAGAAGCTGACCGATGACGGCGCCCGCGCGCAGGTCGTCCAACCGCCCGAAATGATGCAGGCGGACGCCGCCCCGGGCGTCCAGGATCACCAGGGACGGCGTGCCCTGCAGGCCCCAGGCCTGCATGGTCAGGGGAATCGGGTTGCCGGTGGGAGAGGGCCGGTCGATGCCCACGGGAAAGCGGATCCGGTATTCGTGCAGGAACGCCCGCAGCGCGATCTCGCCCATGGCCGCGTGATGCTCGAAGACCGTGTGCAGGCCGATCACCTGGACGCGCCCCGGCGGAAAGGATTCGTGGATCGCCTTGGCCTGGGGCAGGCCGTGGGACACGCAGCCCGGGCACAGCATCTGGAAGGCGTGCACGACCACCACGGACCCGCGCAGCGATTCCGGCGTGGGCGGGTCGTCGTGGACGTTCAGCCAGGTCTCGATGTCCCAGGGGGGAGGCAGCGCGCCGTTGATCATGATCAGATTCCACGATGAGGTCGGTCGATTCCATGATAGGACGGACGTACAATCGGGGAAAGGCGCCGGCGCGGAAAACCTACAATTCGTAGTGGTAATCTGCCGCGCATTGGCCGACCATGGTGTAATGATGCGCCTTCGCCGCCTGATGTGCCGGTGGCGGGGCGATGCGGGGCGCTCGTGGGGCGCCCATCGGAAATTTCCCTGTCTGACGGAGACTTACACATGAAACTGTCCGCTCTCGCCCTGAGCCTTTCCCTGCTGGCCATGGGCCAGGCCGCCCACGCCGCGCCGGACTTCGCCCAGGTCAAGGACATCCTGACCAAGAACGCCTGTCTGGCCTGCCACTCGGTCGACAAGAAGGTCGTCGGGCCCGCGTACATCGACGTCGCGGCCAAACACAAGGGCCAGGCGGACGCCGCCGAAGTCCTGACCAAGCACATCAAGGGCGGCAGTTCCGGCGTCTACGGTCCGATCCCGATGCCGCCCAACGTCGGCATTTCCGACGCCGACATCAAGACGGTGGTCGACTGGCTGGTGGCCGGCGCTCCGCACTGATCGTCCGACGCGCTTGCGCAGACCCTGCGCGCGGCCGTCGGCCGCCGCAGGGTTTTTCAATTCCGGGCTCCGGATCGCGGGCCCGTCCTTTACCAACAGGAGCCGGCATGAACCGAGTCGATGTCTTCTCGGGCCTGGAGACCCAGTCCATTTCCGTCGAAGTCCTGCGCGAAAAATACGCCAAGGGCAACGAAACCTCGATCGTCGAGATCCAGCAGCGCGTGGCGCGCGCGCTGGCCGCGGTCGAAAAACCCAGGCAGCGCGCCCGCTATCGGGCCCTGTTCCTGGATGCCCAGCAGCGCGGATTCATTCCCGCCGGCCGCATCAATTCGGCGGCGGGCACGGATCTGGCCGCCACGCTCATCAACTGCTTCGTCCAGCCGGTTGGGGATTCGGTATCCGACGCCGTGGACGGCCGGCCCGGCATCTACGACGCCCTGCAGAAGGCCGCCGAGACCATGCGGCGCGGGGGCGGGGTGGGGTACAACTTCAGCCACATCCGGCCGGCGGGCGCAATCGTCAAGGGCACGGCCTCCAAGGCGTCCGGCCCGGTGTCCTACATGCGCGTGTTCGACCGTTCCTGCGAAACCGTGGAATCGGCCGGATCGCGGCGCGGCGCGCAGATGGGCGTGCTCGACGTCGGCCATCCCGACATCGAAACCTTCATCGAGGCCAAGCAGACGGCCGGAGAACTGACCAACTTCAATGTGTCGGTCAGCGTCACCGACGCTTTCATGCGCGCCGTCGAGAACGACACTCCGTTCCCCCTGACCCATGCGGCGGAGCCCGCGGACGACCTGAAGGCCGCCGGCGCCCATCGCCGCGAGGACGGCCTGTGGGTCTACCGCGAAATCCGCGCCCGCGACCTGTGGGACCGGATCATGCGGTCCACCTACGACTACGCCGAGCCCGGCGTGCTGTTCCACGACCGGATCAACGGCGAGAACAACCTGCACTACCTGGAAACGCTGGACGCCACCAACCCTTGCGGCGAACAGCCGCTGCCGGGCTACGGCTGCTGCTGCCTGGGCTCCATCGACCTGACGCGCTTCGTGCGCGGTCCCTTCGGGCTGCAGGGCGAACCCGCCGTGGACTGGGACGGGCTGGCCGAGGTCGTGGCGGTCGCCGTGCGCATGCTGGACAACGTGCTCGACGCCACCGTCTGGCCCCTGCCGGAGCAGGCGGCGGAAGCCGCCCGCAAGCGCCGCGTCGGCCTGGGGGTCACCGGCCTGGGCGACGCGCTGATCATGCTGCAACTGGCCTACGACAGCGAACCCGCGCGCGAGATGGCCGCCCGGTTCGCCCGCGAAGTAGCCCACGCCGCCTACCGGGCCTCGGTCGAACTGGCCCGCGAGCGCGGCCCCTTCCCGGGATTCCAGGCCGAGGCCTACCTGGACAGCGGCTTCGCCCGGCGACTGCCCGAGGACCTCCGCGCCGCCATCGCGGAACACGGCATCCGCAACAGCCACCTCACGTCCATCGCCCCGACGGGCACGATTTCGCTGGCCTTCGCCGACAACGCCTCCAACGGCATCGAGCCGCCGTTCTCCTGGACCTATACGCGCACCAAGCGCATGGCCGGCGGCGGCAAGCAGGATTACGTGGTCGAGGACCACGCCTACCGGCTCTACCGCCTGATGGGCGGCGACGTGTCCGGCGCGCTGCCGCCGTATTTCCGCACCGCGCTGGAAGTCTCCGCGCGCGACCACGCGCTGATGGTCGCGGCCGTCAAGGACCACGTCGACGCCGCGATCTCCAAGACCGTCAACGTGGCCGCCGACTATCCCTACGAGGACTTCAAGGACCTGTACATGCAGGCCTGGAAACTGGGCGTGAAGGGCATTACCACCTATCGTCCCAGCGGCAAGCGCGGCGCCGTGCTGTCGGTCGCTCCGGCGGCCGACGCGCCCGCGCAGCCCGAGGCCATCTCTCTGTCCGAGGCCGACCGCCGCCTGGTGCTCAAGCGCGTCATCGAGCCGGTGCTCAACAGCCTGCGCTGGCCCAATCGCCCGCGGCTGCCGCGCGGGGCATCCTGCTGGGCGTCGGACGCCATCGAATCCCCGGAAGGCAGTTTCGTGGTCTTCGTGTCCGACCTGCAGAAGCGGCCCTTCGAGATCTGGGTCAACGGCGCCCGTCCGGGCCGGTCTTGGGCTCGCGCGGCGCGATCAGGGCCT
>CBFGXR010000091.1:0-7169 GCA_965652675.1 uncultured Castellaniella sp. | reverse complement strand
GGGGTGGCGGCCACGGTCTCCGGCGTGCCCTGGGCGACGATCCGGCCGCCGCCCGCGCCGCCCTCGGGCCCCAGGTCCACGATCCAGTCGGCGGTCTTGATCACGTCCAGGTTGTGCTCGATCACCAGCACGGTGCTGCCCGCGTCCACCAGGCGCCGCAGCACGCCCAGCAGCACCTCGATGTCGTGGAAGTGCAGGCCGGTGGTGGGCTCGTCCAGCACGTACAGGGTGCGCTCGGAGCCGCGCCGGGACAGTTCCTGGGACAGCTTGATGCGCTGCGCCTCGCCGCCGGACAGGGTGGTGGCGCTCTGGCCCAGGCGGATGTAGGACAGGCCGACGTCCATCAGGGTCTGCAGCTTGCGGGCCACGGCGGGCACCGCCTGGAACAGGTCCAGGGCCTGGGCCACCGTCAGGTCCAGGACTTCGCTGATGGACAGGCCCCGGTAGCGGATGTCCAGGGTCTCGCGGTTGTAGCGGCGGCCTTCGCAGACTTCGCAGGGCACGTACATGTCGGGCAGGAAGTGCATTTCCACCCGCACCACGCCGTCGCCCTGGCAGGCCTCGCAGCGCCCGCCCTTGACGTTGAAGGAAAAGCGCCCCGGGTCGTAGCCGCGCAGGCGCGCCTCGGGCACGCCCGCGTACAGTTCGCGGATCGGCGTGAACAGGCCGGTGTAGGTCGCCGGATTGCTGCGCGGCGTGCGGCCGATCGGGTTCTGGTCGACGCTGATGATCTTGTCGAAGGCGTCCAGGCCTTCGATGCGATCGTGCGGGGCGGGGTCGGTCTGGGCGCGGTTCAGCGCCTGGGCCAGGGCCGCCACCAGGGTGTCGTTGATCAGGGTGGACTTGCCCGATCCCGACACGCCCGTGACGCAGGTCAGGCGGCTCACCGGAATGGACAGGTCGACCGATCGCAGGTTGTTGCCCCGGCACCCCAGGGCGCGCAGCCAGGCCTGGTCCGGCCCGATCGGGCGGCGTTCCGGGATGGCGATCCTCCGGACGCCGGCCAGGTACTGGCCGGTCAGCGACTGGGGCTGGGCCATGATTTCCGCCGGCGTGCCCTGGGCGATCACGCAGCCGCCCTGCTCGCCCGCGCCGGGCCCCATGTCCAGCACGTGGTCGGCGGCGCGGATCATGTCCTCGTCGTGCTCGACCACGATCACGCTGTTGCCCAGGTCGCGCAGTTGCCGCAGGGTCTCGATCAGGCGGTGGTTGTCGCGCTGGTGCAGGCCGATGGAGGGCTCGTCGAGCACGTACATGACGCCGGTCAGGCCCGAGCCGATTTGGCTGGCCAGGCGGATGCGCTGGGCTTCGCCGCCGGACAGGGTGTCGGCGCCCCGGTCCAGGGACAGGTAGCCCAGGCCCACGTTCACCAGGAAGTCCAGCCGGGCGCGGATTTCGTGGATGATGCGGTCGGCGACGTCCCGCCGGGCGCCGTCCGGCACCCAGTCCAGGAACCATTGCCTGCAGTCGGACAGCGACAGGGATTCGATCTCGTACAGGGCGCGGCCGCGTCGTTCGCCCCGGCCGGGGTCCTGGCCGATGAGGACGTTGCGGGCCTCGGAGCACAGGCGCGCGCCGTGGCATTCGGGGCAGAGGACCAGATGGCGCAGCCGGCCCAGTTCCTCGCGCACGGCGCTGGAATGCGTCTCGCGCCAGCGCCGTTCCAGATTGGGAATGATGCCCTCGAAGACGTGGCGGCGGATGGCGGGCACGCCGTTCTCGCCCAGGTACTGGAAGGCGATTTCCTGGCTGCCGGAGCCGTGCAGGATGCGGTCGCGCACGGCCGGGTCCAGCGCCTGGAACGGCGTGTCCAGGTCGAAGCCGTAATGCTGCGCCAGGCTGGCCATCATGGCGTAGCTGAAGGCGTTGCGCCGGTCCCAGCCGTGGATGGCGCCCGCGGCCAGGCTCAGTTCGGGGAAGGCGACCACGCGCGCCGGGTCGAAGGATTCCACCTGGCCCAGGCCGTTGCAGGTCGGACAGGCGCCGGCCGGGTTGTTGAAGCTGAACAGGCGCGGTTCGAGCGCGCCCATGCCGCGCGCGCAGACCGGGCAGGCGTAGGCGGCGGAAAAGGCCTGTTCCCGGTCCGTGTCCAGATCCAGCGCCAGGGCGCGGCCCTGCGCCAGTTCCAGCGCGGTCTCGAAGCTTTCGGCCAGGCGCTGGCGGCTGTCGGGGCGCACGCGCAGCCGGTCGACGACCACGTCCAGGTCCCAGGGGCCGTCCGCCGCGGCCGGCGGCGCGCCGCCGTCCAGCGGCAGGATGGCGCCGTTGACGCGTACCCGCACGAAGCCCAGCGCCTGCAGGCGGCGGCATTCGGCCGTCAGGTCGTCCTGCCGGGCGCGGGCCACCGGGGCCAGGATGGCCACGCGGGTGTCCTCGGGGCGGGAGAGGATCTGGTCCACCATCTGGCTGACGCTTTGCGCGCGCAGCGGCAGGTCGTGGTCCGGGCAATAGGGCGTGCCGACCCGGGCGTACAGCAGGCGCAGATAGTCGTGGATCTCGGTGACCGTGCCCACGGTCGAGCGCGGATTGTGGCCGGCGGTCTTCTGCTCGATGGCGATGGCGGGCGACAGGCCGGTGATGACGTCCACGTCGGGCTTGTCCATCATCTGCAGGAACTGCCGCGCATAGGCCGACAGGCTTTCGACGTAGCGGCGCTGGCCTTCGGCGTACAGGGTGTCGAAGGCCAGGGACGATTTGCCGGACCCGGACAGGCCCGTGAGCACGACCAGCTTGCGCCGGGGCAGGTCGACCGAGACGTTCTTCAGGTTGTGGGTGCGCGCGCCGCGGATGCTGATGGCGTCCATGCCGGTAGGGGAGTTCAGGTTTTTAAAAGGCCAACTTGATACTATAACGCGCAGCTTCCCTTCTTTTGGCCTTCCTCATGTCCGCATCCTCCCGTCCGCGCTCGCCCGCGCTCCGGCTGACGCCCCTGGAACGGCGCAGCAGCATCGCCCTGGCGACGCTGTTCGCCGCCCGGATGCTGGGCCTGTTCCTGTTGACGCCGATCTTCGCCGTGGCGGCGCGCACCCTGGCCGGCGGCGACGATCCGGCGCGGGTGGGGCTGGCCCTGGGGGCGTACGGCCTGACCCAGGCGATCTTGCAGATTCCGCTGGGCATGGCGTCCGACCGCTACGGGCGCCGGCCCGTGATCGTGTTCGGCATGCTGCTGTTCGTGGTGGGCGGGGTGATCTGCGCCTTGACCAACGACGTGGACTGGGTCACGGTCGGGCGCGTCGTCCAGGGGCTGGGGGCCGTGTCGGCCGCCATCACCGCCTGGATCGCCGACGCCACCCGCCCCGAAGTCCGCACGCGCGCCATGGCCATGGTGGGCGGCTCCATCGGCATTTCCTTCGCCCTGTCGCTGGTGCTCTCGCCCCTGCTGGTGGGCGAATTCGGCCTGTCCGGGCTGTTCTGGGCCATCAGCCTGCTGGGCTTCGTCTGCCTGCTGATCGCGATGTTCTTCGTGCCGGACGTGCCGCGTTCCGAAGCCGACATCGTCCAGGCCACGGCGCGCGACGTGCTCGGCCACCGCGACCTGCTGCGCCTGAATTTCGGCGTGTTCTGCCTGCACTTCATCCTGATGTCGCTGTTCATGGTGGCGCCCGGCCTGCTGGGCCGCCTGGGGGGCTACGATTCCGCCAGCCTGTGGCAGGTCTACTTGCCGGTCATCCTGGCGTCCTTCGTCCTGATGGTGCCGGCCGTCTTCTATACCGAAACGCGCAAGGCCCACAAGCCCGCGCTCGAATGGGCGGTGCTGGGCCTGGCCGTGGTGCTGGGCGCGCTGCCCTGGTTGACCGGCTCCTTCTGGCTGGTGGTGTCGGCCTTCGTCGCCTTCTTCGTCGCCTTCAACATCCTGGAAGCCCTGCAGCCTTCGCTGGTGTCGCGCGTGGCGCCGCCCGCCTACAAGGGCCTGGCGCTGGGGTTCTACAACACGGCCCAGTCCCTGGGCGTGTTCGCCGGCGGCGTGCTGGGGGGGCTGCTGGCGCGCGGCGGCGGCGCGTCCACGGTGTTCTGGACCGGCGCCATGCTGGCGGCCGTCTGGCTGTACACGGCGCGCGGGTTCAAGGACGCGAAGTCCTGAATCGCCGGGCGGCTTGTAGTGGAAAACCCGCCTGGGCGATAATGATCATTTGACGCATTTCGATGCGGCGCTGGCGGTCATCGTCGCCGATAATGGCAGCCACATCGTTCAACTACAGGATTCTCCGCCATGGCCTCCGTCAACAAAGTCATCCTCGTCGGCAACCTGGGGCGCGACCCCGAAGTCCGCTACAGCCCGGACGGCGCCGCCATCTGCAACGTGTCCATCGCCACCACGTCCCAGTGGAAGGACAAGGCTTCGGGCGAACGCCGCGAAGAAACCGAATGGCACCGCGTGGTGTTCTACAACCGCCTGGCCGAAATCGCCGGCGAATACCTGAAGAAAGGCCGCTCGGTCTACGTCGAGGGCCGCCTGAAGACCCGCAAATGGCAGGACAAGGAAACCGGCGCCGACCGCTACAGCACTGAAATCGTCGCCGACCAGATGCAGATGCTGGGCGGGCGCGAAGGCGGCGGCGAAATGGGCGGTGGCGGCGATTCGGGCGGCTTCTCCCAGCCGCCGGCCCGGCGTGCGCCGCAGCAGCAACAGCCGCGTCCCGCCGCCCCGGCGGCGGCTCCGGCCAGCAACCTGGCGGACATGGACGACGACATTCCGTTCTGACGGGTGCCCGGGACCGACGCGTAAAGGCCCCGCCCTCGGCCCTCCGCTTTGCGGGGGGCTTCGTTTTTGCGCGTGATGCCGGGAATGCGACGCGCGCGGCGTCAGAGGGCGGCGTGATCCTTCACCGCTTCGGCCAGTCTCGGCTTGAGCGAGGCGAACCGCTCGTCCAGGGCCTGGGGGTCCGCGCGGTTCTGCGCGATCATGGCCTCGCGCACCGTCCCCCCGCGGATGACCTGCAGGGCGCCGGTTTCCATGCCCTCGATGATGGCCTGGGCTACCGCGTCGGCCGATTCGCGGACGAATCCCAGATCGGGACCCGCCCGGGACGATGCCATCATCGGCGTATCGGTGGCGCCGGGGTAGACCGTCAGCACGTGCACGCCTTCGCCAGACAATTCCCTGCGCAGCGCTTCCCCGAAATGGGAGATCCCCGCCTTGACTGCGGCGTAGGTCGTGTAGAAGGGCACGCCCACGAGCGCGATGCCCGAGGATACGTTGACGATCATGCCGTCTCCCGACGCGCGCAGGTCGGGCATCGCCGCGCGCGCCAGCAGGATGGGCGCCAGGAGATTGACCGCCACCATCTTTTCGATGTCGTGCCCGGGCGTGTCCTCCAGCCTGCCTGCGCGCACGCCACCCGCATTGTTGATCAGGACGTCCACGCCGCCCATCGAGGCCCGCGCCGCCATCAGCGCCCGATGCCTGCCCTGCTCCGTCGAGACATCCGCGTCGGTGCCGTCCGCCCAGCCGTCCGCGGCGCGCAATGACTCGAGCGCCTGTCCGATGGCCTCGGCCCTGCGTCCGACGATGAAGAGCCTGGCCCCTTTACGGACGAGTCCGGCCGCCGTGGCCAGGCCGATGCCGCTGGATCCGCCGGTGATCAGGATCCTTTTTCCCCGCATGTTCATTTCGATG
This sequence comes from uncultured Castellaniella sp., assembly GCA_965652675.1. Lineage (GTDB taxonomy): Bacteria > Pseudomonadota > Gammaproteobacteria > Burkholderiales > Burkholderiaceae_B > Castellaniella. The sequence continues at coordinate 1,552 of CBFGXR010000091.1, read as the reverse complement.
GGTTCCTCTGGAAGCGTGATGCGTGCGAAGGCCGTTCAGGCCGCCGGCGGGAAGTTCGAGGGAAACAGCGCGCGCTGGGTCTCTTCGTCGTTCACTTTCTTGAACGCGATGTCGGAGCCGACCATCCTTGCGCGCGCGACGGCGGGCCTGGTATCGACCAGCCGAAACCAGCGCTGGATGTTCGGGTATGCAGCCAGGGGATCCCCGGCACCCTTCAGCACCCTGGACGCCTTGTCCAGCCACCCCCATGCGGAGATGTCGGCGATGGTGTATTCGTCGCCGACGATGAACGTCCGGCCGGCCAGATGATCGTCCAGGACCTGGTAATGACGCTCGGCCTCGCGGCGGTAGCGATTGACGGCGTAGTCGAGGCCGGCGGGTGCCGAGTACTGGAAATGCACGGCCTGTCCTGAGAACGGCCCGAGGCCGGTGCCGAGAAACAGCAGCCATGACAGGAGCTGGGGGCGATCCTGGGGCTGGCCGAGCAGGCGGCCGGTCTTTTCCGCCAGGTAAAGCAGGATCGCCGTGGAGTCGAAGACCGTCGCCGCCCGCCCGCCGGGGCCGTCGCTGTCCACGATCGCCGGCACCTTGCCGTTCGGGTTGATCTCCCGGAATCCGGGGGCATGCTGTTGCCCCTTGCTGGTGTCCACCGGCACGACCTCGTAATCCAGCCCGATTTCTTCGAGGAGGAGCGAGATCTTGGCAGGGTTGGGGGTCGGATGATAGTAGAAGCGGATCATGTGCGAAGTCTCCTGCCGAGCGGTTCGGCGAATGGCTGGAGTTGTTTTTAAATCGATTGGTCTAAAATGGTCAAGTGCAAGACCGGTATCATGTCCGTCATCCGCAAGAACCGTTGATCGATCGTCATATGGGCAGGCCAAGAGAATTCGATGAAACCGAAGTCCTCGCTGCGGCGATCGACTGTTTCTGGGAACACGGATACGAAGCGACTTCGACCAGGGAACTGGCCGACAGGATGGGCTTGACCGGCGCAAGCCTGTACAACGCTTTCGGCGACAAGCGGACGCTGTACCGCAGGGCGCTCGATCATTACATCGAGACCCGTTTCGCGGAGCGGGTGCGACGGCTGGAAGGCGGTCTGCCGCCGCGCCAGGCGATCGGCGCGTTCTTCGCGGAAATCATCCAGCGCTCCGTGGAGGACCGGCGCCGCAGGGGCTGCATGCTGGTGAATTCGGCGCTGGAGGTCGCACCCCACGATCCGGAGTTCCGGGAGATCGTCACTGCGGTTCTCGGGCGCATTGAGGCCTTCTTTCGCCGGTGTGTCCGGGCGGGCCAGCGAGACGGAACGATCACGACGTCCCAATCCGCCACGGATCTGGGGCGGATGTTGCTGGGGCTCCACATCGGACTGCGCGTCGTCGCCAGGACGAAGCCCGAACGGGCTCTGCTCGAAGGCATGGTCCGTCCCGCGCTGGCGCAGCTCGAGCCCCTGGCGGACCGCCCACGGGAAACGACACGATGATCGAATCCGCGCACGGGCGTGCGCCCGTGCGCTTTTGACGCAATACCCCATCAGTCAGGGAGAACCCAA
>CBFGXR010000090.1:0-7317 GCA_965652675.1 uncultured Castellaniella sp. | reverse complement strand
CGATCACCTCGGGGGTGTCCTCGAGCAGCAGCGCGCCCGACACCAGGACGGAAATGCGTTCGGCGAAGCGGAAAACCAGGTTCATGTCGTGTTCGATCAGCAGGATGGTGACGTCGCGTGGCAATTGGGCGATGGTTTCGAACAGTTCCTGGCTTTCGCCGGTCGGCACGCCGGCCGCCGGCTCGTCGAGCAGCAGGACCTTGGGCCGCAGCGCCAGGGCCAGGGCGATCTCGATCAGGCGCTGACGGCCATAGGCCAGATTGCGCGTGGTCTCGTGCGCGTCGGACAGCAGCTTCAGGCGTTCCAGGATGGAGGCGGCCTCGTCGATGACCTCGCCCCGGACGGCCAGCGGCTTCCACCAGCTCGTGCCCAGGCCGTTGCGCTCGCTGACGGCCAGCGCGACGGATTCGAGCACCGTCATGTCCATGAACAGCTGGTTGATCTGGAAGGTGCGCACCAGACCCAGGCGGGCGCGTTCGTGCTGCGGCATGCGCGTGACATCGCGGCCCATCAGTTCGACGCGGCCCTCGCTGGGCTCCAGGTAGCCGGTCAACAGGTTGATCAGCGTGGTCTTGCCGGCCCCGTTGGGACCGATCAGGGCATGGCGCGCGCCGGGCGCGATCGACAGGTCGACGTTGTCGGTGGCCACGAAACCGCCGAAGCGGCGCACCAGGCCGTGGGTCTGCAGGACGGGGCTGCTCATGAGGGGGACTCCGTGCGGGCGCGCGCCTGGGCGCGTTGGCGGGAAGATTCGATCCACTGGCGCGCCGTCCCCAGGATGCCGCCCCGGGCGAACAGCACCACCAGCACCAGGATCAGGCCCAGCCAGAACTGCCAGTACTGGGGATTCATGTCGGACAAGAGGTAATTGGCGATGACGAAGACGATGGCGCCCAGCAGCCCGCCGTACAGATGCCCCGCCCCGCCCAGGATCAGGATCAGCAGCAGGTCGGCCGAACGCTGGAAGCTGAGCACGTCCAGCGAGACGAAGGAATTCGTCTGCGCCAGCAGCGCGCCGGCCACCCCGGCATAGCCCGCGCCAATGGTGTAGACCGTGACCAGGCGGCGGTTCACGGGCACGCCCAGCGCCGGCATGCGCAAGGTGTTCATGCGGATGCCGCGCAGGCTCTGGCCGAAGGGCGAATGCACCAGGCGGCGGGCGAACCAGAACAGCACGAACAGCACGATGACCGAATAGATGTAACCGACGCGGCCGAACATGTCGAAGTCGAACAGGCCCAGGATCGGCTTGACCTCGACGCCCGGCATGCCGTCCACCCCGCCGGTGACGCTGGTGAACTTGTTGGCCAGTTCGTAGAGCATCAGGGCGACGCCCAGCGTCACCATCAGGCGCGACAGGTCGCTGCCGCGCAGCAGCAGGAAGCTGCTGAGAAAACCCAGCGCGGCGGCGACCACGGCCGCCAGGAACAGGCCCAGCAGCGGATCCCCGTAGCCGTTCGAGCCCAGCAGGCCCACCGTGTAGGCGCCCACGCCGAAGAAGGCGGCGTGGCCCAGGGAAATGATCCCCGCGTAGCCGAAGATCAGGTCCAGCGACAGGGCGAACAGGCTGGTGATGGCGATCTGGCTGAGCAGCAGGTAATTGCCCGGAAAGGCGAAATACGCCAGGATCGGCAGGCACCAGAACAGGTATTCCAGCGGCTTCCAGCGGGCCGAGCGGCGATAGCGGTCGAGCGCGGCCGCCGCGCCGGAATGCGGGTGGGACGGCGTCCCGATCGAATTGGAGGTCGTCATGTCGGGGCCTATTTGTGAGGACGGCCGAACAGGCCATGGGGGCGGAAGATCAGCGTCGCCACCATGACGGCATAGATGATGAAGGCGCCGATCTGCGGCACGTAGTATTTGCCGGCCACGTCGGCCACGCCGAGCAGGATGGCGGCGTACAGCGATCCGAGGATGTTGCCGCTGCCCCCACGGACACGACGATGAGGAAATACACCAGGTATTTCACGGGGAATTCGGGGTCCAGCCCCAGCATCTCGACCCCCAGCGCTCCACCCAGGCCCGCCAGGGCGGAACCCAGGGCGAAGGTCAGGCTGAAAACGCGGTTGACGTCGATGCCCATGCCGCGCGCGACGCGCTGATTGTCCACGGCCGCCCGCAGGCGCGCGCCGAAGGACGTGCGGATCACGGACCACTGCAGCAGCAGGGCCACCACCAGGCCGGCGACGATCAGGAACAGGCGGTAGACGCCGACGTCCACGCCGGGCAGATGAATCTGGCCGGTCAGGAATTCGGGCAGGTGCAGCGGCTGCTGCTGCGCACCGAAGAAATAATGGGCGGCCGCCACGGACATGAACACCAGGCCGATGGAGAACAGCACCTGGTCCAGGTCGGACGCCGCGTACAGGCGGCGGTACAGGGTGCGTTCCAGCACGATGCCGACCAGCGCGGGCACGAGGATGGCCGCCGGCAGCGTCGCCAGGAACGGCACGCCATAGCTGTTCAACAGCACGACACAGGCATAGCCGCCCAGCATGGCGAAGGCGCCATGGGCCAGGTTGACGAAGTTCATCAGGCCCAGCGTCACCGACAGGCCGACACTGATCAGGAACAGCAGCATGCCTGCGGCGATGCCGTCAAAGAAAATGGTCATGATTGATTCCAGGACTGGGAGGGACCGGTTCCGGACCGCCCGGGCGCCGGGCTCCGCCACCAGGGACGGGGGCCGCGCCCGGGCCGGCGATCACTTCTGCTTGCCGGGGTCCTTGACGGCCTCGATCTTGTCGAACTCGACGTTCTGCAGCACGCCGTCGACCTTCTCGACCTTGCGGATGTAGACGTTCTGGATGATGTCGCGCGTTTCCGGATCGATTTCCACCGGACCGCGCGGGCTGGTCCACTTCATGCCCTTGACCGCCGCCATGAAGGCATCGGCGCTGGCATCGCCCTTGGTCTTTTCCAGGGCCTGGTAGATCAGGTGCATGCCGTCATAGCCGGCCGCCGCCACGAAGTTGGGCCGGTCCTTGGGGAAAGCCTTGTGGTAGGCGGCCACGAAAGCCTTGTTTTCCGGAGAATCGTGCGCGGCCGAGTAGTGGAAGGACGTGATCATGCCGATCGCCGCGTCGCCCATGGCGTCGAGGACGTCCTCGTCGGTCACGTCGCCGGTGGCCAGCGCCTTGATCCCGGCCTGGTCCAGGCCGCGTTCCTTGTAGCCCTTGGCCAGGGCCACGCCCTGCTCGCCATTGGGCACGAAGAAGAACACGGCGTCGGGCTTGGCGTCCTTCACACGCTGCAGGAACGGCGCGTAGTCCGGCGTGTTGACGGGGGTACGGACCTCGCCCACGATCTTGCCGCCCAGGCTGGTGAAGGTCTTCTGGAACTGCTGTTCGGCATCGTGGCCCGGACCGTAGTCGGACACCAGCGTGTAGACCGAGCGGATACCGTTCTTGTAGGCCCACTGCGCCATCGGCGCCGTATCCTGCGGCAGGGTCATGGACACCCGCACGATGTTGGGGGACTTTTCGGTGATCGAGGACGTGGCCGCGTTCAGCACGACCATCGGCACCTTGGCCTCGGTCGCCAGGGGCGCGACGGAGAAGGCGTTGGGCGTCAGGGTGAAACCGGCCAGGATGTCGACCTTGTCCTTGATCAGCAGTTCCTGCGCCTGGCGCTTGGCCACCGCCGGAGCGATGCCGGTGTCGTCCTTGATGAGGATCTTGACCTTGCGGCCGGCGACCGTGTCGCCATGCTCGGCCAGGAACAGATCGATGCCGTGCTGGATCTGCTTGCCGTGGGCGGCGAACGGCCCGGACATCGGCATCACGACACCGATCTTCAGGTCGGCGGCCTGGGCCGCACCGAAGGCCGTGGTCAGGCCGAAGGCCAAGGCTGCCGCCCCTAGGGTTTTGCTGAGTTTCATGGTCTCGCTCCTGTTGTATGGATAAGAATGAAAGGATGGATCATGCCCGGGCCGACTGGCCGGACAGTTGCTGCTCGAGATCATGCAGCACCCGGTAGCACGGCAGGACCTGGGCCACGCTGGCGTTCGGTTCCCGCCCCTCGCGGATGGCTGCGAAGAATTCGCGGTCCTGCAGTTCGATGCCGTTCATCGACACGGCCACGCGGCTGACGTCGATGGCCTCGTCGCGGCCGGTGAACAGATCGTCGTAGCGGGCGATGTAGGTCGCCGTGTCGCCGATGTAGCGGAAGAAGGTCCCCAGCGGGCCGTCGTTGTTGAAGCTCAGCGACAGCGTGCAGATGGCGCCGTTGGCCGCCCGGAGCTGGATCGACATGTCCATGGCGATGCCCAGTTCCGGGTGGATCGGGCCCTGCACCGCGTGCGCCCGCACGACGGGGCTGCCGGCCTGGTAGGCGAACAGGTCGACCGTGTGCGCGGCGTGGTGCCACAGCAGATGATCGGTCCAGCTGCGCGGTTCGCCCAGCGCGTTCATGTTGGTGCGGCGGAAGAAATACGTCTGCACGTCCATCTGCTGGATGTGGAATTCGCCGCGTTCGACGCGCTGGTGCACGTACTGGTGGCTGGGGTTGAAGCGCCGCGTATGGCCGCACATGGCGGTCTTGCCGGTCTCGCGCGCCAGCGCGACCAGGGCCTCGGCGTCCGCCAGGGAATCGGCCATGGGGATCTCGACCTGGACGTGCTTGCCCGCGCGCAGGCAGGCCATGGCCTGGGCCGCGTGCATCTGCGTCGGCGTGCACAGGATCACGGCATCGACCTCGGGACGCGCCAGCGCCTCGTCGAGTTCGGTAGTGGCGTGGCCGACGCCGTATTTCTGCGCGACCGCGCGGGTCTTTTCCAGATCCCGGCTGACCAGCGAGACGACTTCCACGCCGTCGATGCGGGCGATGCCGTCCAGGTGCTTGATGCCGAAGGCGCCGGCGCCGGCCAGCGCGACTTTCAGGGTACGGTCGGTCACGATTGTTGTTCCTCCAGAATCAGATGGCCCACGGCCGTGTTCGAGGCCGGCACGTGGTAGAAGCGGTGCGCGACGCGCGGCGCCGGACCCCCCGCCACGTCCGCCATGGCGCCGCGGGCGATCAGCCACATGACCAGCTCGATGCCTTCCGAACCCGCCTCGCGCACGTAGTCGATGTGCGGCACGTCCGCCTGGCCGGCCGGATCGGCGATCAGCCGGTCCAGGAAGGCATTGTCGAATTCGCGGTTGATCAGGCCGGCGCGCGGCCCCTGCAACTGATGGCTCATGCCGCCCGTGCCCCAGATGTGCACGTTCAGCGGTTCGTCGTAGCTTTCGATGGCGCGGCGGATGGCGCGGGCCAGTTCGAAGCAGCGGCGCCCGGACGGCACGGGATACTGCACCACGTTGACGGCGAACGGGATGATCGGGCACGGCCAGGCCTCGGGCTGGCCGCACATCAGCGACAGGGGCACCGTCAGGCCGTGGTCCACGTCCATCTTGTTGACGATGGTCAGGTCGAAGTCCTGCTGGATCACCGACTGGGCGATGTGCGCGGCCAGTTCCGGGTGGCCGATCACGGGCGGCACCGGACGGGCGCCCCAGCCCTCGTCGGCGGGATTGAACTGCGCCGCGCAGCCGATCGCGAAGGTCGGGATCATCTCCAGGCTGAACGCCGTGGCGTGGTCGTTGTAGACCAGGAAGACGACGTCGGGACGGTTGTCCTTCATCCACTGCTTGGACGGCTCGTAGCCCTTGAACAAAGGCGCCCAGTAGTCATTGCCGGTCTTGCCCAGGTCGATGGCGGCGCCGATCGCGGGCACGTGCGAGGTGTAGACACTCGCGCTGATGCGGGCATGCGTCTGTTGGGTCACTGTTTTTCTCCGGTGCGGCGATTGCCCTGGATGCCCCGGCCGCCGGCCAGCATCATCGCGGCGTATTCTTCCTGCGTCATGCCGGTCATGCTGGCGGCCATGTACTGGAAGGAACGCCCGTCGGTGGCGCCGAGCTTGGCCAGGAAATAGATGTTGCCGCCCAGTTCCAGGCAGCGGTTCAGATCGCGCGCCAGCACGGCCTGCTTCTGGTCCTCGGACATGGGCCACTCATCCAGGTAGGCGCGTTCGTCGGCGCGGAACCGGTCGCGGTTCTCCGCCTTCATCAGCGACATGCAGAACTGGTTCAGATGGTAGCCCCGGCGGGACTGGTCGGCGTCGAAGATGGTCGTGCCGGGCACGTCGGTATAGGGCTTGTTCAGGGACATGGTTCAACTCCAGTACAAGCGGTTCGGATTGTCCACCAGCAGCTTGCGCTGCAGTTCGGCCGTCGGCGCGATCTGCGGGATGTAATCGACCAGCAGACCGTCGTCGGGCATGTGGTTCTTGAGGTTCGGGTGCGGCCAGTCGGTGCCCCACAGCACGCGGTCGGGGAAGGTTTCCACCAGGCGCCGCGCGAAAGGCGCGACGTCGCGGTAGGCGTGCTGTTCGCCATTCAGGGCCGGAGGGCCGGACTGGCTGAGGCGTTCCGGGCAGCTGACCTTGCTCCAGATGTTCGGGTGGTCGCGCATCATCTGCACGAACAGGCCGAATTCCGGACCGTCCACGGCCTTGGTCACGTCGGGCCGGCCCATGTGGTCGACCACCACCGTGGTCGGCAGCGTGGTGAAGAAATCATACAGTTCGGGCAGGTCCTGCGCCTCGAAGTAGACCACCACGTGCCAGCCCAGCGGCGCGATGCGCGCGGCGATTTCGGCCAGGACTTCGCGCGGCGTGAAATCGGCCAGGCGCTTGACGAAATTGAAGCGCGTGCCGCGCACGCCGGCCTCGTGCATGGCCCGCAGTTCGGCGTCGGTGACGTCGCGCGAGACGGTCGCCACCCCGCGCGCCCGGCCGCCGGACGCGCGCAGCGCGTCGACCAGGGCGCGGTTGTCGGTGCCGTGGCAGGTCGCCTGCACGATCACGTTCTTCTCGAAGCCCAGGTGGTCGCGCGGGGCGAACAGGGCTTCCTTGGGCGCGTCGCAGGGCGTGTACTTGCGCTCCGGCGCGTAGGGAAACACCGCGCCGGGGCCGAACACGTGGCAATGGGCGTCCACCGCGCCGGCGGGCAGGCGGAAGCGCGGACGGCTCGGGCCGTCGTAGTAATCCAGCCAGCCCGGGGTCTTGATGAAGGTTTCGGCGGTCGTCATCGTGCGTCCTCAGTCGATGTACTTCAGGCCGGCTTTTTTTCCAGGCCCTCGCGCATCTTGTAGTAGTCCAGGCCCAGCACGCCCGAGGCGAAGATCTCGCGCTTGGCGCCTTCGTTGTCCTCGCGGGCCTGGGCCTTGGCGGCGACCTGGGCGGCGACGGCGGCGGGCACCACGACCACGCCGTCGGTGTCGGCCACCACCACGTCGCCGGCATTGACGGTAGCGCCGGCGCACACGATGGGG
>CBFGXR010000089.1:0-7325 GCA_965652675.1 uncultured Castellaniella sp. | reverse complement strand
GGGTTCAGCGCGGCCAGCGGGCCGTGCATGTATTTGTGCGTCAGGCTGTGCGCCAGGAGTTCGAGCACGGCTTCCGGGTCGTCGCCACGGGCCAGCAGCCGCCGGGCACGGTCCAGTTCGGACAGGCGCAGGGCGTCGGCGCTTTGCTGGTAGTCGATGATCGTCGGCACGATTTCGCGGTTGCTGAGCCAGTGCATGAAATGCCGCACCCGGGCCTCGATGATGGCTTCGGCCTGGACCACGGCGGCGCGGCGCGCGTCGGTGCCCGACTGCACCATGCGGCCCAGGTCGTCGACCGTGTACAGGTAGACGTCGGCCAGGCGGCCGACTTCGGGTTCGATGTCGCGCGGCACGGCCAGATCGACCATGACCATGGGGCGGTGGCGCCGCGTGCGCGCGGCCCTTTCCACCATCCCCAGGCCGAGAATGGGCAGAGACGAGGCCGTACAGGAGACGACCACGTCGAATTCGGCCAGATGGTCCGGCAGCGCCGACAGTTTCAGCGTGCGGGCGTCGAACTGGGCGGCCAGGGTCTCGGCGCGTTCCAGCGTGCGGTTGGCCACCGCGATCTGGCGCGGCCGCACCGCCGCGAAGTGCGTGGCGCAGAGTTCGATCATTTCGCCCGCGCCGATGAACAGCACGTTGCTACAGGACAAGTCCCCCAGCACGCGCTCCGTCAGGCGCACGGCGGCCGCGGCCATGGACACGGAATGCGCGCCGATGGCCGTCTGCGAACGGACTTCCTTGGCGACGGAAAAGGTGCGCTGGAACAGCTGGTGCAGCAGCGTGCCCAGCGTGCCGGCCTGTTCGGCCGTGCGCACGGCGTCCTTCATCTGGCCGAGGATCTGCGGTTCGCCCAGCACCATGGAATCCAGCCCGCTGGCGACGCGGAAGGCATGGCGCACGGCGTCGTTCTTCTGGTACTGGTAGAGGTGCGGCGTGAGGAGGCCGGTTTCCAGGCGGTTGAATTCCGCCAGCCAGGCCGGCAGTTCAGGCGCCACGCCGGGGTCGGCCGCGCAGTAGATTTCCGTGCGGTTGCAGGTGGACAGGATGGCGGCTTCGCGCACGCCGCTGCCGAAGGTGGTGCGCAGGGCTGCCAGCGCGGGCTTGACCAGTTCGAGCGGAAACGACACGCGTTCCCGCACCGAAACCGGCGCGGAAACGTGGTTCAAGCCAAAGGTCAGGACGTCGACGGACATGCCGCAAGAAGAAGTTGCACACTCAGATGGACTGTATTATAAGGCGCCGCGAGCGGCCATGGAATGCCGGGCGTGGCTTTTGGGCGTCGCTTGTCTGCACGAGATCAAATTTTCATGTATGATTCTGCGTCTTGGCCCGGTAGCTCAGTCGGTAGAGCAGAGGATTGAAAATCCTTGTGTCGGTGGTTCGATTCCGCCCCGGGCCACCAGTTGCAATCAACCCAGTCGTTTTCGGCTGGGTTTTTTGTTGCCCGGACGGCGGCCGCCGAGCGGATGCTAAGATTCAAGCCGATCTTCCCTCATCCCGGTGTCTCCCTTGAATGCCCGCCAACTGCTCGGCCTCGCACTGTTGACGCTGATGTGGGGCCTGAACTGGCCCGTGATGAAACTGGGCCTGCGCGAATGGAGCCCGCTGTGGTTCCGCGCCGTCACCATGGCCGGCGGCGCGCTGGTGCTGCTGGCCTATTACTGGCGGCGGGGCGGGATCGCGCTGCTGCCGCGCGGCGCGCGGCAATGGCGCAGCGTCGTCGTGCTGGGTCTGCCCAACGTGATGGGCTGGCATGGCCTGTCCATCATCGGGGTCGCCCATCTGCCGGCCGGGCGCGCGGCCATCCTGGGCTTCACCATGCCCGTGTTCACCGTCCTGCTGTCGGTACTTTTTTACGGCGAGCGCTTCACGGCACGCCTGGCCCTGGCCGTCGCCGCCGTCCTGATCGCCATTGCCCTGCTGCTGTGGAACGAACTCGGCACGCTGGCCGGCAGCCCCGTGGGCATCGTGTGGATGCAGGCCGCCGCGTTCTGCTGGGCCCTGGGCACGGTCTGGATGCAGCGCGCGAAACTGGCGCTGGCGCCCGAAACCCTGCTGATCTGGATGCTGGGGCTGTCATCGCTGGCCCTGGGACTGATGGCCTGGGCCATCGAGCCCGCGCCGCGCTGGCCGACCGGCGCCGCCATGTGGGGCGTGCTGTCATGGTCGGTGCTGCTGAATTACGGCGCGGCCCAGGTCATCTGGTTCTCCATGGCGCGCGCGCTGCCGGCATCGACCAGCGCCATGAGCGTCACCGCCATCCCGATCGTCGGCATTCTGAGCAGCATGCTGATCGGCGAACAGCCCAGCTGGCAGGACGGCCTGGCCGTCGTGTGCGTGGTAGTGGCCATCGGCGCCGTCTTGCTGCGGCGCCGCTGAACGAGCACCGCGCCCGCCCCTGCCGATCAACGGCAGGATCACCCTGCTTTGCGCGATGCCCCCACCCGCTGGGGATCGCGCCGCAAGCGGCTCAGGCTCAGCGTCACGGCCAGCGCCGTCGCCGCCACCGCGATCCACAGGCTCAGTTGCACCGCCGGCCGCTCCATGGATACGCCGCCCCGGGCATGCGAGGCCAGCAACACCCCCACCAGCGCCGTTCCCAGGCATTGGCCGAACGTGCGCATGATGGCCAGCACCCCGGAGGCATAGCTGCTGTGCTCGCGCGATAAGCTCGACAGCATTTCACGATTGTTGGGGCTCTGGAAGCAGCCGAAGCCGATGCCGCACAGCAGGCAGCGCGCCACGATGTCCCAGACCTGCGGCTGCCCGGGCAGCAAAGCCAGCAAAACCTGGCCGGCCGTCAGCACGCACAGGCCGACGGTGGAGATCAGCGCGGGCGACACTCTGTCGGCCAGCCGCCCCGCATGGGGCGCGACCAGCACGATGCCCACCGGCCACGGCGTGAACAACAGCGCGGTTTCAAAAGCGCTGTACCCGTATGCGTTCTGGAACAGGAAAGGCAGGGCCACGAAGGTGATGCCCTGCGCCACGAACGAGGCCATCGAGGTCAGGGCCGCCAGCGAAAACCGGGCCGACGCAAAGATCACGGGGGGCAGCAGCGGCTGCCGCGCGTGGCGCATGCGCCACGCGAACCCCGCGCCGGCCAACAATGCGATGACGACGTACCCGCCTTCTCCCGGCATCGCGACGTGGTTGGTGGCCATGATCAACGCGCCCAGCAGCACGGCGGAGAACCATGCCCCCGGGGTGTCGAAAGGCCCGCGCGCGGTCCCCGGACTCGCGGGAATGGCCTTCATGGCAATCGCCAGCGCCAGCGCGCCGGGGACGATGTTCAAGGCGAACAGCCACTGCCAGCCCCAAGTGTCGAGCAGCGTGCCGCCGACGATCGGCGCGAGGGCGGTGCTGGCGGCGATCAGCAGCGCATTCAACCCCAGGATCCGTCCCAGCAGGCGGCTGGGGAACGCCGATCGCAGGATGGCCGGCCCGATGCTGACCACGGCGGCTCCGCCCACGCCCTGCAGCACCCGCATGGCAATCAGCGCATCCGCATTGGACGCCAGCGCGCAACCCGCCGACGCCAGAGTGAACACGGCCAGGCCGGGCAGGAACAAGGGGCGGAATCCGAAGCGGCCGGCCAGCGCGGCGAAAATGGCCAGCGTCATGGCCACGGACAGCAGGTACGCATTGGCGAACCACACGGCGATGGACGGCGCGACCCGCAGCGCATCCGCCATCTTCGGCAACGCGATATTGATCACCGATCCATCGAACACCACCATGACGGTGGCGGTCATCAGCGCCGCCATGACGGCGGCGCGCTCACGGCCCGGCAATCCATCGTCGCCCGGCTTGTCGGTCAATAATTCCATGGCACCTCACCTCGCTGTCGTTGATCCATGGAAAAAATGTAATCGCGGCACTGACCAGGCGGAAGACGCACCATTCACAGTTATAGAGTGCATGGTACGCTGCATATCGTATCCGGCAGCGATCCCGCCATCATCCGCACACCCAGGCCGCCCCTATGTCCGAACCCGATTTCAACCTGCTGGTGGCGCTCGACGCCCTGCTGGCCGAGGGCAGCGTGGCCGGCGCGGCGCGGCGAACCGGCCTGAGCACTTCCGCCATGAGCCGCACGCTGGGCCGTCTGCGCGCCACGACCGGCGATCCCCTGCTCGTACGGGCGGGGCGTCATATGGTGCCGACCCCGCATGCGCAGGCGATCCGCGAACGGGCGCGCAACGCGGCGCTCGAAGCCCGGGCGCTGCTGTCGCCCACGGTGTCCGAACTGGATCTGTCCGCCCTGGACCGCATTTTCGCCATCCGGGCGAACGAAGGGTTCGTCGAGGCTTTCGGCCCGAGGCTGATCGCGGCCGCGGCCGACGAGGCGCCGCGCGTCAGCCTGCATTTCACCCCCAAGATCGAGAAGGATGCCCGCTATCTTCGCGAAGGACTGGTCGACCTGGAGGTCGGGGTCGTGGAAAACATGGGGCCGGAAATCCGCCTCCAGGCCCTGTTCCGCGACCATTTCATCGGCGTGGTCCGGGCCGGCCATCCTCTGCTGTCCGAACCGGCCGTCACCGCCGAGCGGTACGCCTCATACGGGCATGTGGTCGCCTCGCGCCGGGGACGCGCGCAGGGTCCGGTCGACGAGGCGCTGGCGGAAATGGGCCTGGCCCGCAAGATCACCAGCGTCGTCCCCGGATTTCCAGCGGCATTGGCCGTGGCCACCGCGTCGGACCTGATCGCGCTGCTGCCCGCTTCCTATCTGCCGCCGCGACCCGCGGGCGGAGAAGCGGCATTCCGGACCTTCGAACTGCCCTTCCCGACCCGCCGCATCACGATCTCGCAAATGTGGCACCCGCGCCTGGAGATGGAGCAGGCGCACCGCTGGTTGAGACAGCTGGTGCGCCGGGTGTGCGGCGCACCGCCCGCCGACGGGCCTTGACCCAGGGGATGACGCATGACCCATGAAAACGCACCGCGACGCCCCCGGTCCGGCGGGACGCGCCGGACCGCCAAGGCGGCGCCCGAACAGTCCCGCCTGCTGCTGCTCAACAAGCCGTTCGGCGTGCTGACCCAGTTCAGCGACGACCAGGGCCGCGCCACGCTGAAGGACTTCATCGACGTGCCCGGCGTCTACCCGGCCGGGCGTCTGGATCGCGACAGCGAAGGCCTGCTCCTGCTGACCAACGATGGCCGCCTCCAGGCGCGCATCGCCGATCCCCGGCACAAGATGGCGAAAACCTACTGGGTGCAGGTCGAAGGCGAGCCGGCCGAGGCCCAGCTGCAGCGCCTGCGGGCCGGGGTGGACCTGCAGGACGGCCCCACCCTGCCCGCCCAGGTCCAGTCGCTGACGGAACCGCGACTCTGGCCGCGCGACCCGCCGGTGCGTTTCCGCAAAAGCATCCCGACCGCATGGCTGGAGATCACCATCCGCGAAGGCCGCAACCGCCAGGTCCGGCGCATGACGGCGGCCGTGGGCCTGCCGACCCTGCGCCTGGTGCGGACGCGCATCGGGCCCTGGCATCTGGCGGATCTGCCGCCCGGCGCATGGCGCGAGGTCGATTCCCGTCTATGATGCAAAATCTGCAAACCGCGCCGTCAGCGCTATGGATACTTCATTTTCGCCTTGTCGCCGCAGTCTGCTGGGCTTGATGGCCGGCGCCTGCCTGCCCACGTCCCATGCGACCGCTCTTCCTGTATTCGCCGTGCAGACCGAGCCATCACTGGCACATTGCATCGCGCTGCTGCACGCGGCCTTGAAGGCCGGGGGATTGCCCGCGGATCTGGTCAACGCCCCCCATGCGTCCGAGCAGCGCAATCTGCATGAAATCACCGCCGGGCGCATCCACATCAATCTGCTGCCGGCCTCTCCCGCCCGCTTGCAACTGGTGCGCGAAGGCCGTCTGAGAATGATCCCCGTCCCGCTGGAGCGCGGCCTGCTGGGCTGGCGCGCGCCATTCGTCCTGCAAAGCGGCGAAGACAGGTTGCGCCATGTCCGCACGCTGGACGACTTGCGCACATTGACGATCGGGCAGGGCGCCAACTGGTGGGACGCGAAAATCTATCGCACGGCCGGCATCACCACCCGCGAGGTCCAGAGCTGGCGCAACGGGGAATTCGCCGAGCAGATGCAGACCGGCGTGATCGACCTGTTTCCCATGGGGCTGGAAGAGTCCCTGAACTATTTTCTGCCGCACTTTCGTCAACACTATCCGCAACTCGCGCTGGATCGATTCCTGCTGCTGAGATACCCCTGGTACCGTTTCGTCTGGGTCTCTCCGCATCCCGGCGCCGATGCGCTGTATCAGGCTTTGCAGAAAGGGTTCGACCTCATCTGCGAGAACGGCGAGTTCGAGTCCATCTGGACCCGGATGCGCCGGCCGCCCCCCGCGGATTCCTGGCAAGGACGCACCGTCATCAGCCTGGAAAATCCCTTTTACAGCCCGGACATCGTGCCGCGGCGCTACCAGCATCTGCTGCTGCACCCGCGCCTATCGTGACGCCTTCCCGGAAACTCTACCCGCGGTTCTTGCGCCAGCTGTTACCGCTGCTGGCCCTGGCCTACATCCTGGCCGCCGCCCTCACGACCGGGCTGTATTACCAGAACCAGCGCACGGCGGCCGGCAACCAGCGCAGCCAGACCCTGGACACCTTCGCGCACGTGCTGGTCAAACCGCTGTGGGACTGCAACAGCCTGACGGCGGGCGGCATTATCCAGGCGCTGACGCTGCAGCCCGACGTGCAAGGCGTCAGCGCGCCGGATCAATGCGCCCAAAAGCTGATCCAGGCGGGCAAGCTGCCCGACAAGGACAGCAAGGATACCTTGAGCGCCCCGCTCCATTACGTGGACGAAATGGGCACCGCCCACGCCCTGGGCGAACTGCGCATCGCCTTTCGACCCCTCTCGATCTTTACCGCGATTTCCCGAAGCCTGGTGCCGCAACTGGCGGTCTTCCTGTCGATGCTGGCGGCGGTGCTGGCCAGCGCGCTGTGGACCTTCAGGCGCACCATCGGACAGCCCCTCCTGCAATTGCGCCAGGCCATGCGCGGCCACCAGGCGCTGGACCCCATCCCCGCCGATTGGACCGACGAAATCTCCGAGGTCACCCGAACCTACAACGCGCAATTGCGGGAACTGCGCCATCAAGCCCTGCACGACCCGCTGACGGGCCTGGGCAACCGCCTGCTGCTGGAAGAGCGCCTGGAGCACATCAAAAAAACCGGCGCGCAAGGCCATGTGCTGCTGCTGGACCTGGACCGGTTCAAGCCCGTCAATGACACATTCGGCCATGCCGCCAGCTGCCCGACAAGGACAGCAAGGATACCTTGAGCGCCCCGCTCCATTACGTGGA
>CBFGXR010000088.1:0-7358 GCA_965652675.1 uncultured Castellaniella sp. | reverse complement strand
CAGGGCCCGGAACACGCGCAGGCGCTGGGGATGGGCCAGGGCGCCGAGGGCTGAAATCGCTTGGGTTTCGTTCATTATTCAATGATACAAGATTTATTGAATTATTTGCGGGTAAAAGAAGCTTGATTTCTTTCCGGTGCCGGCTGGCGCTACGCGGGCACCGCCGCCGTTCGCGCGCGCTGCGTGACGTTATAGATGGTCGTCCGGGATACCTGGTAGCGTGCGGCGATCTGGGCGACCGGCATGCTGCGCGCCTGGACCATGGCGACGATTTCTTCCGTCTGGCGACGGTTCAGCTTGGGCCGCCTGCCGCCATGCCGCCCCCTGGCGCGGGCCGCGGCGAGGCCGGCCTGCGTGCGCTCGCGGATCAGGTTGCGTTCGAATTCGGCCAGGGCCGCGAAGACATGGAAGATCAGCCGGCCGGACGCGCTGCCGGTTTCGATCCTTTCGGTCAGGCTTTCGAAACAGACGCCTTTCGCCTCCAGATCTCCGACGATGCGAACCAGATCGTGCAGGCTGCGGCCCAGCCGGTCGAGGCGCCAGACCACCAGCGTATCCCCTCGCCGCAGCGCCCGGAAGCAGGCGTCGAGCCGTTCGCGTTCCGCGTTCTTGCCGCTCGCCACGTCGGTGTAGATATCGCTTTTTCGGACCCCCGTGTGAAGCAGCGCGTCGAGTTGCAGGTCCAGGTGCTGTTCGTCTGTGGAAACCCGAGCGTATCCGAGTCGCCGTCCGGCGGGTGCTTCTGTGTTCATCGTGGGCCGAAATGTACATCAAACGGTGGTTTTCCATACACCAGCCGAGGTCCCGGAAATCTAACATGGTGAATCAGTTGTTGCATAGAGAAAACAATTCAATTCAAACATCCTGTGCGATATCTCAACAGGTCCGTAGGGCAAATGCATCAAACCACCGTTTCTTGTACTTCGGCCGGGGTTTCGTCGGAACGTTGAAACCGAGCCGCTGGCATTGCCTGGAGAGGGGAGGCAGGCTCGTCTAGGAGAAGTGGATGCGCAACATCAAGATAAGTACCCGGCTGGCACTGGGTTTCGGCCTGTTCACCCTGTTGCTGTTGCTGATCGCGGGTTATGGCGCCTGGGGGCTGCATACGAGCCAGGAGCGCTCGGCCGAGATGGAGACGCGCAGCAGTGTGGGCTTCCTGGTCGAACAGTGGGCCAAGGCGGAGATCGAGTCCGCCGGGATGCTCCGGGTCGTGGCGGCGCACATCCAGTCCGGAGATCGCGGCGCGATCGAGCATGCCCGGCAGGCCTTCGATCAGGCTTCCCGGCGCACCGCGGAAATCCGCCCCCGGGTGGAAACCGCCATCCACAATCCCGAGGTCGCCGCCCTGTACCGGCAGGCGCTCGCCCTGCGGGACGACTACGTCAAGGGGCGGAGCCTGGCGTTCGAGGCGTTGGAAGAGGGCAAGCCGGACCGGGCCCAGTCCTATTTCACCCAGGAATTTCCCCAGGCGTCGGCCCGGTATCAGCAGGCCATCGAGCAGGTCTCGCAATTCCAGCAGCGCTACATCGACGGCTTGAACGCGCAGAACCAGCAGGCCTCCCGGGAGAGCTTCTTCCTGCTGGCCGCCGGCGCGATCCTGGCCTTGATCCTCGGCCCCTTGTTCGCCTGGAGGGTGACCGGGTCGATCACGCGGCCGCTGCGGGCGGCGGTCGATCTCGGGGCGAGCGTCGCCCGGCGCGACCTGACGCACGACATCGAGCCCCATGGCCGGGACGAGGTCGCCCGCCTGGAGCAGGCCCTGCACGACATGGTCTCGGGGCTGCGGCATACGGTGGGTGAAGTCCAGACCGGGGCGGACACCATCGCCTCGGCGGCGGGGCAGATCGCCGCGGGTAACGTCGATCTGTCCTCGCGCACCGAAGAGCAGGCGAGTTCCCTCGCGGAAACCGCGGCCACCATGGAGGAGATCACGGCGGCGGTGCGCCAGAGCGCGGATAATGCCCAGCAGGCGGATACCCTCGCGGGCACCGCCGCCAGGACGGCCACCGAGGGGGGCGCCATCGTCGACGAGCTCGTCGGCACCATGGGCGAAATCCACGACAAGTCCCGGCAGGTCGCGGAGATCATCAACGTCATCGATTCGATCGCCTTCCAGACCAATATCCTGGCGCTCAATGCCGCCGTGGAAGCCGCGCGGGCGGGCGAGCAGGGCCGGGGTTTCGCCGTGGTGGCGAGCGAGGTGCGGGCGCTCGCGCAGCGCAGCGCCTCCTCGGCCAAGGAGATCAAGATGCTCATCGACGGTTCCGCCCAGGCCACGGCGAAGGGCAATGAGCAGGCTGACCGCGCGGGGGCTTCCATGCGGAAGATCGTCGAGGCCATCGGCCATGTGACCGGCGTCATCAGTGAAATCAGCGCCGCCAGCCGCGAACAGACCACGGGCATCGAGGAAATCAATACCGCGGTCAGCCAGATGGATGACGTCACCCGCCAGAATGCCAGCCTGGTCGAGGAGTCGGCCGCGGCGGCGGCCAGCCTGCGGGAGCAGGCCGATACGCTGGCGCAGCTGGTGTCCACCTTCCGGCTGGACGTTGCCGCGGTCAACCCGGACGGGAGGCGCATGCGCCAGCTGCCGTCCGGTCAACCGGGGAGCGCGGCCCGGCCCGCCAGGGCGGCCGCGCTCCCGGCGCCCCAGCCGCGCAGGGAGGGCGACGCGGTCACCGGCGAGTGGGCCGAATTTTAAAGAGGGGCCATCATGCGGGGGACAGCAATCCATCGCCAGGCCCATCCCATGGCTTTCTACGATCCCTTGACCGGCCTGCCGCAGCGCCAGATGTTCATCGGGCACATGGAACAGGCCCTGGCGGACCTCGCGCGCGACGAGGAGATGCAGGGCGCCGTCCTGATGCTGGATATCGACGACTTTCGCAAGGTCAACGAGACGTACGGCCTGGATGTGGGAGACCAGATATTGCGCGAGATCGGGCGGCGCCTGAGCACGGCGATCCGGCCGCATGACAGCGTATCGCGCGCCACGGGCGACGAGTTCATGGTCCTGCTGACGCTATTGGGTGCCGGCCGCGTCGCCGCGGCCCGGCATGCCTTGAAAGTCGCCGAGAAGCTGCATGATGTCCTGGCCGGCCAGCCGTTCCAGGTGGGGAACGCCTCGATCACGATCCAGGTGAGCATCGGGCTGACGATGCTCGACCAGCGGAGCGAGAAAATCAGCCAGGTGCTTCAGGAAGCGGGGATGGCGCTTCATCGGGCCGAGGAAAAGGGCGGGGATTGCGTCGTCGTCTTCAGTTCGTGCATCCAGGCCCGGATCGAGGAACGACTGTCCCTGGAGCGGGATCTGTCCGCCGCGCTGAAAGCCTCGCAGTTGCGGATGGACCTGCAGCCGCAGTACGGCGAGGATGACCGGGTCGTGGGCGCCGAGCTTCTGGCGCGCTGGACGCATCCCGAGCGCGGGATCATTTCTCCCGCCCAATTCATTCCCGTCGCCATGGAGGCGGGCCTGATGCCCCGGCTGACGCGCTGGTCGCTTCAGGTCGCCTGCGAAACCCTGGCGCGCTTGCAAGGCCACGGGATCGACTGCCCGATCTCCGTCAACATCAACCCGCACAGCCTGCTCAGGCCCGACTTCGTGCCCTCCGTCCAGGAGACCCTGGCGCAAACCGGGGCCTGGGCGGGCGGCCTGATCTTCGAGATCACCGAGGAAGCCTGGCTGGGCGACCTGGAACTCGCCGCACGGCGCATGCAGGCCCTGAACCGGCTGGGTATCCGCTTCTCCATCGACGATTTCGGCTCGGGCTTCACGAACCTGACCTATCTCAGGCGCTTGCCCCTCGATGAATTGAAGATCGACCGGAGCCTGATCCAGGGCCTGCCCGAGGACACGGACAGCCAGGCGATCATCCGGATGATCCTGGGCATGGCCAGGCAGCTCGGCCTGCGTGTCATCGCCGAGGGGATCGAGACCGGGGAGCAGGCCGGTTTTCTTTTCGCGCATGGCTGCGATGCCGTGCAGGGTTTCTGGAAGGCGCGCCCCATGCCCATCGAGGCATGGGTGGCGGCGCAAACCAGGTCATTCGGATGCCAGGAGCGACGATGAAGGAACATGAGGAAAACCAGGATCGGCAGGGGGCGAAGGCCCGGGAATACCTGATCTTCGAGCTTGCCGGGCAGGAGTACGGCATCGATATCCTGAAGGTGCAGGAGATCCGCGGCCATGACGCCGACAGGGTGGCGCCGATCGCCGACATGCCCGCCCATGTGCGGGGCGTCATGAATCTGCGGGGGGCCATCGTGCCGGTCGTCGACCTGTGCGCGAAACTGGGCATCGCGCGCGCCGTCCATGACGAAAGGACGGTCGTGGTGGTCCTGGGCCTGGATACGCGCACGGTCGGGATCGTCGTCAACGGCGTATCGGACGTGACGGAGCTGCAGCCCTCGCAGATCAAGGATCCGCCCCGGTTCGGCATGGACGCGTCCTCGCGGTTCGTCACGGGCATCGGCACGGTCGGCCAGCGGATGCTGGTCCTGGTGGATATCGAGGCGCTGCTGGAGGACGACCGATCCCTGGAGGCGGGCGTCCAGGCGTGGGAGCGGCATGGGCAGGAACCCGTGTAGGACACCGATAATCCTCACGGGCAAGAGGATTTCCGCGCAAACGCATCGTGCTGCCGGATAATCCGCAAGATCTTGAGGATTATTTTCTTGGCTTGGCTGAAGGATCCTCGCAGCCGTGAGGATTGCCCAAGGGGCATTTCGACAATCTGCTGGATTCTTGTCAGGATCAGAACCTCACTTCCGCCGATGCGCTCAGGCTCGTGCGCCACACGCCGTCGATGTCGTAGGGGGTGATGGGCGTGATCCCGAGATTGCCGCTTCGCGTGTTCCCGGTCCGGAATCCGCCGACGTAGGTGAGCGCGGCATCCAGGCCGATCGTCGCGTGCCGGGTCGCCGCGTATCGAAGTCCGAGCCCGATCCGCGCTGCGGGGCTCGCCTGGGTGTGGTCCGCCACATCGCTCAGAAAGGCCGACGTCGCCTCGTCCGTTTCGGCCACGCCGGCCAAGGCATTGAAGGCCACGCCGAGTCCGGCCGTGGCCTGGAAGGCGGTCGCGCTCGTCAGCGGGATCTCGTAGCCGACATTGGCCAGCACCGTATGGCTGAGCGCGGTGCCGGAAAATCGCGATGCGACGCCGATGGCCGGAAACGCCGCGCGCCACCGGATGTCGCCGCGGACGTACCGATAGCTGAGGAAAACCGACCAGGACGGATCAAGGCGATAGCCGGCGTGCCCGCCGATCCCCGCCGTATTCCCGAATTTCACGCCGTCGACGATGCCGCCGCCCGCGAAGCCTGCGCCGCCATCCCGGGTGCCGGAGGATCCTTGGGCCATCCCGGTGGAGACATCCAGGCCGGCGAAGAAACCGGGCTCCCCGGCGAAGCCGGAGGCGGGAACGGAGGCCGAAAAAATCAGGGCCGGAAGCAGCATGCGGCAGGATGGCATGGAAATCCTTGAGCGGGGAAGGGGCTTCGGTGCGGCCAGTGTACGAGCTTTCATGTCCGATCATGAATGCGTGTAAGAACCCATTGCCGCGCTTGCCCCGGTCCGGGGCGAGCGGTTAAATGAAGCCGGTGGAAGGGGGAAGCGGCCTGGGCATTCTCAGGGGGTGCGACATGAAAGACCAACCCTATTCCGATCCGACGGCCTACGGCAACGGCCCGGATGATGCCGTGACGGATGCGACGGAGCGCGCCGCGGCGACCCATCACGAGCTGCGCCTGGACGGCCGGACGCTGGCCTATACGGCCCGGGCCGGCCACCTGACCGCCGTGGACCCCGGCAGTTCGCGCCCCTGCGCGAAGATCTTCTACGTCGCCTTCACCCTGGACGGCGACGCGGCGCACGAGCGGCCGGTCACCTTCTTCTACAACGGCGGGCCGGGTTCGTCGTCGGTCTTCGTCCTGCTGGGCTCGTTCGCGCCCCGGCGCATCCGGACGTCCATGCCCGACTTCACGCCGCCCGCGCCCTATACGCTGGAAGACAATACCGACAGCCTGCTCGACCGCAGCGACCTGGTGTTCATCAATCCCGTCGGGACGGGGTATTCGGCGGCCATCGCGCCGTGGAAGAACCGCGATTTCTGGGGTGTGGACCAGGACGCCGTCTCGCTGAAGCAGTTCATCAAGCGCTACCTGACCGCGTACGACCGCTGGAACTCCCCCAAGTTCCTGTTCGGCGAATCCTACGGCACGGCCCGCAGCGCCGTGCTGTCCTATGTCCTGCACGAGGACGGCGTGGACCTCAATGGCGTGACCCTGCAGTCCTCGATCCTGGACTACACGCGCGCCGGCGATCCTGTCGGGGCGCTGCCGACCGCAGCGGCGGACGCCTGGTATCACCACAAGCTGGGACTGCGTCCCGCGCCGAACGAACTGTCCGCGTTGATGGACAGGGTCCGCGTTTTCGCGCAGGGCGACTTCGGCAAGGCCTTGCGGGCCTATCCCGACGTGGCGGCGGATACGCTGGAACGACTGAGCCAGTACACCGGAATCGACAAGCCGACGCTCATGTCCTGGCATCTGGACATCGCCGCCGGAGACGACGAGGGCCACACCCTGTTCCTGCTCCGGCTGCTGCGCGACCAGGGCCGCGCGATCGGCGCGTACGACGGCCGCGCGACCGGCGTCGACACGGGGATCGCCCGGCACATCTCGCCCAACTCGGGCGGCAACGATCCGGCGATGACGGCCGTGTCGGGCGTGTACACGGCCATGTGGCATCACTACCTGAATCATGAATTGAAATTCACGTCCGCTTCGTCGTTCACCGACCTCAACGACCAGGCGTTCCAGCACTGGGACTTCCATCACGTGGACCCTACGGGAGCGCAGAAGGGCGTGGACGCCCAGGGAAACGTCGTGCTGTACACGGCCGGCGACCTGGCGGCGACGATGAGCCTGAACGTGGACCTGAAGGTGCTGTCCGCCAACGGGTATTACGACTTCGTCACGCCTTTCTTCCAGACCGAGCGGGATCTGCAGGACATGCCCCTGGTCGACGCGGCCCTGCGCGGAAACCTGACGACGCGCTGCTACCCCTCCGGGCACATGGTCTACCTGGACGGCGGATCGCGCACGGCGTTGAAGGCCGACGTGGCGGCCATGATGGACGCCGCCGTGGCCGATCGTGCGGCGGTGGCCAGGATCCTGACGCTGCAGGCGCGGCATGCGTCCGGCGGATGAAGGGTCTGGAAGGCGCGTTTCGAGGGGCTTGCCGCCGACCCCGCGCCGGGCGCGAGGGCTCGATTCCGGGCTACTTGCCGGAATCGAAGCGCTTTTGCAGTTCCGGGTGCGACCGGGACGGAAGGAACTCCTCGATCTGGTACGTGGCG
>CBFGXR010000087.1:0-7383 GCA_965652675.1 uncultured Castellaniella sp. | reverse complement strand
CAAGGTCTTTTCACGCGACTACCGGTTCCTGGACCGCAAGGCCCTGATCAAGACCCACGCCTTCTACGAAAAGCACGGCGGCAAGACCATCGTGCTGTCCCGCTTCCTGCCGCTGTTCCGGACCTTCGCGCCCTTCGTGGCCGGGGTCGCCGGCATGCGCTGGCTGACTTTCCAGCTCTACAACACCCTGGGGGCCGTCGCCTGGATCGCCGGCCTGATCACCCTGGGCTATTTTTTCGGCAACGTCCCCATCATCAAGGAACACCTCAACACCATCGTGCTGATCGGCGTGGGGGCGGCCGCCGTGCCGGCGGCCGGCGGCGTGCTGTGGAAGCTGCTGCGCGGCCGGAAGGCCGACTCGGCCTGAGGCCACGGGCCCCCCGAGGGGCCGCGCGGCGGCGTCAGGCCCGCCGGGCCAGCGCGGGATGCGCCGAAAAATAGTCCTGGATCCCGCTCAGCACCGCGTTGGCGATGCGCTGCTGGTGCGCCGAGGTGCGCAGCAGCTGTTCTTCCTGGGGATTGCTGATGAAGGCGGTCTCGATCAGGATCGACGGGATGTCCGGCGCCTTCAGCACGGCGAAGCCGGCGCGCTCGATGCGGTTCTTGTGCAGCTGGTTGATCTTGCCGATCTCGTTCAGGACCTGCGTGCCGACCCGGATCGAGTCGTTGATCTGCGCGCCGGTGGACAGGTCCAGCAGCACCTTGGCCACCTGGGCATTGTGCGCGCCCAGGTTCACCCCGCCGATCAGGTCGGCGTCGTTCTCCTTCTTCGCCAGCCAGCGGGCGGCGGAACTGGTGGCGCCGTGCTGCGACAGCGCCCAGACCGACGAGCCGCGCGCCGACGGCTTGATCCAGGCGTCCGCGTGGATGGAGATGAACAGATCGGCCTGGACGCGGCGGGCCTTCTGCACCCGCACGTTCAGCGGCACGAAATAATCGCGGTCGCGGGTCAGATAGGCGCGCATGTTCGGCTGGGCGTCGATCAGCTTCTTCAGCCGGTGCGCGATCTGCAGGACGATGTCCTTTTCACGCGTGCCGCGCTTGCCGATGGCGCCCGGATCCTCGCCGCCGTGGCCGGGGTCCAGCGCGATCAGGATCGGGCGGTTCGGGTGGGCGCCGGACTGCGCGCGCGGCTGGGGCGGCGGCGTGTCGTCCGGCTGCTTGCGGGCGACCGGCGGCAGCTTCTGGCCCTCCACCGAAGGGATGGGCGCCTCGGTCGGGCTGTTCTGGGCCAGGTTTTCCAGGATGCCGGCCAGCGGATCGTTGTCCGCGTCCTTCAGCAGGGCCATCAGGGGATCCTGCGCGACCTTCGGGTACAGGTCCAGCACCAGGCGGTACTTGTATTCGCCGATGGGCTTCAGGGTGAAGACCTGCGGCGCCACGTCCTGCTTCAGGTCGAACACCAGGCGCACCACGTCGGGGCGGTTCTGGCCCGCGCGCACGGTGCTGATGTAGGGGTCGTTGGGCCGGATCTTGGAGACCAGGTCGTTGATTGCGGGGCTCAGCCGCAGGCCTTCGATGTCCACCACCAGCCGATGCGGGTGGTCGAGCGTGAAGTGCTCGGCCTTCAGTTCGGTGTCCATTTCCAGCGTCACGCGCGTGTACTCGTCGGCCGGCCAGGTCCGCACCGCCAGGATGGTGGCGGCCCGCGCCAGGCGCGGCACGACCGGCAGCAGCAACAGGGCGCAGCCGCCCGTGATCATCTTGCGCCGCAGGGGGACGGCGGGGGCGCTCATCGGCGTCGCGGGTCCAGATGCGTCAGCCATTGTTGTCCTTTTTCGCTACAGGCGGTCAGGCGGGCATGCCGCCCGGCGCCGGCGTATTCCAGGCGAATGTCCAGATCCGGCGGCGGCAGGCGCGTGCCGGCCTGCTCGGGCCATTCGATCAGGACGACCGCGTGAGCGTCGAGCAATTCGTCGAAGCCCGCGTCCCGCCATTCATGTGCATCGCTAAATCTATAGAAATCAAAGTGATAGAAGTATAAGTTAGAAACGTTATAGCTTTCAAGAAGCGCGTAGCTGGGACTCTTGATCCGACCGGTCACGCCGCCGGCCCGCAGCAGGGCGCGCGCCAGGCTGGTCTTGCCCGCGCCCAGCTCGCCGCGCAGATGGATGCGGCCCCCGGCGGCGGGGCCGCCCGGCGCCCGGCCGCAGACCCGTTCGGCCAGGCGTTGCGCCAGGGCCACGGTGGCGTCTTCGTCCGGCAGGGGCCATTCGATGGAAGAGAGCGGAGTCGTCATCGCGGATCGCCTTCGGGGTTCAGGTCACGGCGTCCAGCCACAGCGGCAGGGTCACGGCCGACAGCAGCGTGCCGATCGACATGGTGACCGCCACCAGCCGGCCGTCGCCGCCCATGCGGGCGGCCAGCACGTGGGCCGAGGAGGCCGTGGGCAGGGCGCTGAACAGGACCAGCACCAGCCGTTCGCCGGCCGACAGGCCCAGCGCCCAGGCCAGCGCCAGCGCGACCGGCGGCAGCAGGACCAGCTTGGCCGTCACCATCCAGGCCATCAGCGGCGCGTGCGCCCGCCCTCCTTGCAGGGACAGGGTGGCGCCCACGCACAGCAGGCCGATGGCCAGGGCGCAGGCGCCCAGGCGCCCCAGGGCGACGTCGAGGACGTGGGGAATGGGCACCCGCAGGAAATTGCAGGCCAGCGCCGCCAGCGTGGCCAGGATGAAGGGGTTGCGGGCGATTTCCCGCAGGGCGTGCCCGCCGTGGCGGGTGGCCAGGGCGTGCACCGCGCCGATGTTGCTGACGGGCACGGCGAAGCCCACGAGCACCGCCATGGTCGTCTGCGCGCCGGGCCAGGACAGGCCGCCGGCCAGGGACAGGGCCAGATAGGTGTTGAAGCGGAAGCCGCACTGGGCGACCGAGGCGTGCGCCGCCGGATCGGGCCGCACGACCAGACGGCCCAGCCAGGCCAGGGCGATGCCGCCGGACATCACGCCGAGGCTGGCGGCCAGCAACACCGTGGTGTTGCCCAGGTCCAGCGGCGTGCGGGTGATCGAATGGAACAGCAGGGCGGGGAACAGGACGAAATAGACCAGTTTTTCCGCGCCGGCGAAAAAAGTCCGGTCGAATCCCAGCCGGTGCAGCAGGACCCAGCCCAGGGCGATCAGCAGGAAATCGGGCAGGATGAGCAGGATGACGGACATGGGCGGGCGGCGTGGACGGGCCCCATGGCGGGACTGGCATGATTGTACGTGGCTTGCGCCGCGGCGGGGCGCGCCCGGCGCCGCCAGCTGGGGCGACTTGCCCTGAAAACCACACTCGAACCCCCCAAACCCGTGTTTCCCGCATGGGATTTACCCTTAAATAAGGTTAATTATTCCTTTTTGATCGATGTCAATACTAGTCACAGTTGCGCGGGATTCGTACAATGTGCCTACGTTTTGATGCTGAAACGTACCAAGACGCAAGTTCATGCTTCAAGAACTCTGGCCGGAAGCCAGAGGCTCCGACTTGCCACCGGGTGAAAGCCCCGTCCTACCATGCAGATCCGATATTGATGCGTTCGTGGCGGTTGCACCGTCTCACCATAGGCATGGCATCATCGGTCCCCGACCTGGGTTGATCTCGTCGATCGTGGTGCCGGCACCCGTACCGGTCGCAGGCGTTCGCCTGTGCCGAATGATCCGGGTGCGTGAATCTCAATAAAGACGCGGCGGCCCCCCTCGGCCGTCCTGGTCCCCGAGTTCAGGAGCATTGAACATGGCCAGCAATAAAAAAACCACCCTCTCCGTCCTCTGGACGGCCCTTGCCTTCGCATTCGCCCCCGCGGCTTTCGCCGACAACGCCACGCTGTCCCAGGCGGTCGAGACCGCCGTCCTGCACAACCCCGAAGTCGGGGCGCAGTTCCACAACTTCCAGTCCGGCGTCGAAGGCCAGAAGGTCCGCCGCGGCGCCCTGCTGCCCGAAGTCAATCTGCAGGGCTGGACGGGCCGCGAATACCGCGGCAGCACCAGCACCAACGGGTCGACGGACTGGTCGCGCAGCGGCTACAGCCTGTCCCTGCGCCAGCTGCTGTTCGACGGCTTCTCCACGATCAACGACGTGCGCCAGCTGGGCTTTGAAAAGCTGGCCGACTACTACACCCTGAAGGCCACGGTCGACGACCTGGCCCAGCAGGCGACCCAGGCCTATCTGGACGTCCAGCGCTATCGCGAACAGGTTTCCCTGGCGCAGCAGAACTACAACCTGCACAAGGACATCCTGGGCCAGATATCCGAACGCAGTTCTTCGGGCGTCGGCCGCGGGGTGGACGAAGTCCAGGCCCAGGCCCGCCTGGCCCTGGCGCAGACCAACCTGATGACCGCCACGGGCAACCTGAACGACGTCACCCAGCGCTACCAGCGCATCGTCGGCCAGGTACCCCCCGAAACCCTGGCCGATGCGCCCGACGTCGACGCCACGCTGCCCAAGAACCCGACCGACTTCAGCCAGTCCGTGCGCGTCAACCCCACCGTGCTGGCGAAGCAGGCGCTGGTCCAGGCGGCCGAACGCGGCAAGGCCTCGGCGCAGGGCCGCTTCGCGCCCACGCTGGAACTGCGCGCCGCCACCGGCCGCGACCGCTCCGATCCGCCCTACATCAACGACGAAACCACGCAAAGTTCCAACGTCCAGCTGATGGCGACGTTCAATCTGTTCCGCGGCGGCGCGGACGCGGCCCGCGTCCGCCAGACCTCGGCCCAGACCTACGCCGCCCGGGACGTGCGCGACTACACCTGCCGCAACGTCCAGCAGGAACTGTCCATCGCCTGGAACAACGTCGTGCGCCTGCGCCAGCAGATGCCCTTCCTGCAACAGCACGAGCGCAACATCGCCCAGGTGCGCGTGGCCTACATGCAGCAGTTCAAGATCGGCCAGCGCACCCTGCTGGACCTGCTCGACACCGAAAACGAACTGTTCGACGCCCGGCAGGCGCTCACCAACGGGATCTTCGACCTGCGCACGGCCGAATACCGCTGGCTGTCCCTGTCCCACCAGCTGCTGCCGGCGCTGGGGCTGGCCGATCCCTACCAGGATCAGCCCGACGAGGCCGCCAAGCTCGAATTCCCCGACGAAATCCTCAAGGCCTGCCTGACGCCGCTGCCGGACACGCGCAACCTGCAGCCCATCCAGGTCAATTACCAGTCCGACCTCAAGCCGCCCGTGCTGGCGCCCGCCGGCAAATCGTCTGGCAAGAAGGCCGGTGGCTGGAACTAACCCGCCACCGCCGAAACTAAAGCAATACCCGGGCCTCGCGGCCCGGTCTGAAGGTGAAGGTCCGGCGGCCCGCCGCAACCGCGGCGGCCCGGCTTTCCCTGCAGCTTGGGGGAATGCCGATGGCCTCTGATCAGGAACGCTTCAAACAGGATCTCTCCGAACTGGACGCCGGATTCATCCGCGTCCTGGAAGACCTGATCGACGCATTGATCGTCAACGGATCCCTGCGCCTGACCGATCTGCCGCCCGAGGCCCTGGAAAAGCTCGCCGAACGCAAGCGCACCCGCCAGCGGCTGCAAGGCGCGCTGAACCTGATCTCCGACGACGATGCCATCCTCTGAGGCCGCTGCCGCCATGGCCGCTCAACCCGAAACCACTCCCAACCCAGCCGACACGCCGGCGCCGGAATTGCCGGGCGCCACGCCGCACCAGCTGCACGATGATTCCCTGCTCGCCAGCCTGGTCCTGGTCACGCGGCTGCTGGGCCGGCCCTGCACCGCCCAGCAATTGTCCTCGGGCCTGCCCCTGGTGGACCAGCGCCTGACGCCGTCCCTGCTGGGCCGCGCCGCCAGCCGCGCCCAGTGCGGCACCCGCATCGTGCGCCGTGGGTTGGGCAACTGGTCGCGCAGCGTCATGCCGGCCATCCTGTTCCTGAAGAACCAGCGCGCCTGCGTCCTGATCCTGGAACGCCGCGATCACTATCTGGTCCATTATCCCGAGGCGGCCGAACCCGTCGAAGTCCCGCGCGCCGACCTGGAGGCCGAATACGCCGGCCTGGCCTGTTTCGTGCAGCCGCGCTACCGGACGGAGGACCGCACCCAGGACGCCCACATGCGGGCGCGCAGCGGCCACTGGTTCTGGGCCGCGATGCTGGGCAACTGGAAGCTCTACCGCGATGCCGTGGCGGCCGCCGTGCTGATCAACATCTTCGCGCTGGTCATGCCGCTGTACACGATGAACATCTACGACCGGGTGATCCCCAACAGCGCGGTCGAGACCCTCTGGGCGCTGACCCTCGGCATCGCCCTGGCCATGGTGTTCAACCTGGTGCTGACCGGCATCCGCGCCTATGTCGTGGACATCGCCAGCAAGCGGGTGGACGTGGAACTGTCCTCGCGCATCATGGAACAGGTCCTGGACCTGCGCATGGAAAGCCGTCCGGTGTCCGTGGGGTCCTTCGCCTCCAATCTGCGGTCCTTCGAGTCTGTGCGCGACTTCATCGCCTCGGCCAGCCTGACCACCCTGGTGGACCTGCCCTTCGTGCTGCTGTTCCTGGCGGTGCTGGCCTGGATCTCGCCCTGGATGGTGCTGCCGCCCCTGGTCGCCATCGCCGTCATCCTGATCGTGTCGCTGTTTTCCCTGGCCCGCGTCGAAAAGATGACCCTCGAATCCTTCCAGGCCGGGGCGCAGCGCAACGCCGGCCTGATCGAGGCCCTGAACGGCATGGAAACCGTCAAGGCGCTGAACGCCCAGAGCCATTCCCAGCGCATGTGGGAAGAATCCACCCGCTGGCTGGCCGAACTGGGCGCGCACATCAAGCTCACCTCGTCGGTCACCGTCAGCTTCGTGCAGACCTGCCAGCAACTGGTCAATATTTCCGTCGTGGTGATCGGCGTCTATCTGGTCCAGGAAGGCATGACCATGGGCGGCATCATCGCGGCCTCCATGATCTCCGGGCGCTGCCTGGCGCCGCTGGGCCAGGTCGTGGGCCTGATGATGCAGTACCACAACGCCAAGGCGTCGCTGAAGTCCATCGACAACTACATGGGCATGCCGGTCGAACGCCCGGCCGACCGGTCCTTCATGCCGCGCCCCGTGCTGAAGGGCGGCATCGAATTCCAGGGCGTCACCTTCGCCTACCCCAACAGTTCCCTCGCCGCGTTGGACAACATCAGCTTCCGCGTCCAGCCCGGTGAAAAGGTCGGCATCATCGGCCGCATCGGCTCGGGCAAGACCACCCTCGAAAAGCTCGTCCTGAAACTCTACGCGCCGACTTCCGGCGCCGTCCTGATCGACGGCATCGACCTGAACCAGATCGACCCGGCCGACGTGCGCCGCGCGGTCGGCTACGTGCCGCAGGATCCGGTGCTGTTCTACGGCACCCTCAAGCACAACCTGACCATCGCTTCGCCGTTCGCCACGGATGAAGACGTGCTGCGCGCCGCCACCCTGGCGGGCGTG
>CBFGXR010000086.1:0-7388 GCA_965652675.1 uncultured Castellaniella sp. | reverse complement strand
CACGAACTGGGCCGGCAGATGATCGACCTGGAAGCCCAGGCCCATGCCCTGGCGGGCCAGCCCTTCAACCTGAATTCGCCCAAGCAGCTGGGCGAGATCCTGTTCCAGCGCATGCAGCTGCCGGTGCTGCGCAAGACGGCGGGCGGCGCGCCGTCCACCGACGAGGAAGTCCTGACCCGCCTGGCGGCGGACTATCCCCTGCCGCGCCTGCTGCTCGACTATCGCGGCATCGCCAAGCTGAAGTCCACCTACACCGACAAGCTGCCGCGCATGATCGACCCGCGCACCGGCCGGGTGCACACGCGCTACGCCCAGGCGGCCGTGGTGACGGGGCGGCTGGCCTCGTCCGATCCGAACCTGCAGAACATTCCCGTGCGCACCGCCGAGGGCCGCCGCGTGCGTTCGGCCTTCGTGTCCAGCCTGGGCAGGATCGTGTCGGCCGACTATTCGCAGATCGAACTGCGCGTGATGGCCCACGTGTCGGGCGACGAGAACCTGCGCCAGGCTTTCGCCCAGGGGCTGGACATCCACCGCGCCACGGCGGCCGAGGTCTTCGGCCTGCCGCCGGACCAGGTCGACGCGGAACACCGCCGGGCGGCCAAGGCCATCAATTTCGGCCTGATCTACGGCATGGGCGAATTCGGCCTGGCGAGCAACCTGGGCATCACGCGGGCGGCGGCCAAATCCTACATCGACCGCTATTTCATGCGCTATCCCGGCGTGGCCGACTACATGGACCGGGTGCGCCGCCAGGCCCGCGAACAGGGCTACGTGGAAACCGTGTTCGGGCGCCGCCTGTATTTTCCGGAACTGTCCGGCGCCAAGGGGCCGCGCGCGGCCGCCGCCGAACGCGCCGCCATCAACGCGCCCATGCAGGGCACGGCGGCCGATCTCATCAAGATGGCCATGGTGGCGGTCCAGGACTGGCTGGACGCCGAGGGCCTGCGCAGCCTGATGGTGATGCAGGTGCACGACGAACTGGTGTTCGATGCGACCGAGGACGAGGTCGAGGCCCTGCGCGAACGCGTGCCGGCGCTGATGGCGGGCGTGGCGGAACTGGCGGTGCCGCTGGTGGCCGAAGTCGGTGTCGGCGCCGACTGGGGCGCCGCGCACTGAGCGGCGGCGGGCCGCGGCCCCGCGCGATCGCCCATGCCGGGCGGCCCGCGCGGCGGTGCTATTCCGATTTGCGCAGGCGGTTGGGGCGCAGTTCGCCGTGGCGGTCCAGGATGGGGTAGGCCGCCGCGTTGACCAGGCAGGCGTTCACCCCGCCCGCGTCGCGCAGGACCTCCAGGTAGAAGGCGCCGACGTCGGCGGTTTCGAGCCGGCCCGTCTTGATGCGGTTCAGGTGGCGTTCCGCCGCCCGGGCCTCCAGATCGCGGAAATATTCCTTTTCGAAGGCCAGGGAGCGGGCCGTCGCGCGGTCGCCCGAGACGAACAGGGCGGCGGCCTGGCGCAGGTTGCGCTGCAGCCGCTCCAGGACTTCGGCCAGCTCCGCGCGCTGTTCGGGGTCCAGTGTCCAGTGCTGCTTGTGCAGCCGGCCGGCATGGCCCAGCAGGCCCATGCCGGACACGTCGGCGGCGTGGGCGATGTTCATGGAAAAGGTCAGAATGGCCTTCAGGTACTGCGCGTCATCGGCGCTGAGGCCTTCTTCGTCCTGGGTCGCCAGGTAGGTGGTCACGGCCCGGTCCAGCTGACTGATGGCGCCGTTCAGGTAGCGGGCCTGGCCGGCCGATCGTGGATCTTCGCGCAGCAGGGCCTGACCGGTCAGCCGCAGCGATTCGCGCAGCAGGTCCGTCAGCCGCAGGGCCTCGCGCGCGGCCTGGCCCAGGGCCACGGCCGGGACTTCGCGGGCGGACTCGTCCAGATACTGGGGGCGGGCCGGGTCATGGGGGTCGGCGCGCGGCGGCAGCAGCCGCTGCAGCAGCCGGGCATAGGGGCGCAGCACGGGCATGAAGCAGGCGGCCACCACCAGGTTGAACAGCAGGTGGAAGTTCGCCACGCTGTGCGCGGCGTCGCCCAGCGCCGCCATGATGGATCCGGCCCAGGGCAGCAGGGCCAGGCCCAGCAGGCAGCCGGCGGCCCGCGTGCCCAGATTGCCGATGGGCACGCGGCGGGAGGCGGGGTTGCCGTCGCCGCCGCCTTCCAGGACCGGGTTGATGGCGGTGCCCAGATTGGCGCCCAGCACCAGCGCATAGGCCAGTTCCGGCGGCACCAGGTCATGATGGGACAGCGACATGATCAGCACGACCACGGCCACGCTGGAATGCGAGGCCCAGGTGAGCGCCGCGCTGGCCACCAGGGCGATCACCGGCGCGCCGGCCAGCGCCAGCAGGGCGCTGCCCAGCAATGGCGCGTTCTGCAGCGGTTCGAACAGGGACACCAGCTGGTGCAGGGCCAGCAGCAGCAGGCCCAGGCCGATCAGCGTGCGCCCCAGGTCGCGGGCCCGCCCCGGCTCGTAGTGGCGGAACATCCAGACGCCGACGAGCACCAGGGCGGGCGCCAGGGCCGTCAGGTCGAAGGACAGCGCCTGGACGATCAGGGTCGTGCCGACGTTGGCGCCCAGCATGGCCGCCAGGCCCGGCACCAGGGGTACCAGGCCGTCCAGCGCGAAGCCGGTGATCATCAGGCCGGTGGCCGTGCTGCTCTGGATGGCGGCGGTGATCAGCAGTCCCGTGCCGAAGGCGCGCGGGGGCGAACCCATGGCGCGGCCCATCCACAGGCCCAGCGCCTTGCCGAAGGCCCGCTGCACGCCGGTCTGCACCATGTGCACGCCCCACAGCAGCAGGGCGACGAAACCGCCGAAGGCGATCAGGACCTGGAGTTCGCGCACATCCGCTTTCCTAGGCCGCCTGGCGGCGCAGGGCCTCGATGCGCTGTTCGATGGGCGGGTGCGAGGCGAACAGGGCGCCGATGGCGCCGCCCGCGATGCCCGAGGCGGCGAAGGACTTGGGCAGTTCGCCGGCCTCGACCCCGCCCAGGCGGGCGAGCGCGCGGATCATGGGCTCGCGCGCGCCCAGCAGGCGGGCCGAGCCCGCGTCGGCGCGGAATTCGCGCCGGCGGGAGAACCAGGCGACGATGATCGAGGCGAGCACGCCGAACAGGATCTCACAGACGAAGACGCTGGCGTAGTAGCCCATGCCGACGCCGCGTTCGTTCTTCAGCACGGCGCGGTCGATGAAATAGCCGACCAGGCGCGACAGGAAGATGACGAAGGTGTTGACCACGCCCTGGATCAGGGTGAGGGTCACCATGTCGCCGTTGGCGACGTGGGAGACCTCGTGGCCCAGCACGGCGGCGACTTCTTCCTCGGTCATGGACGAGAGCAGGCCGGTGGACACCGCCACCAGGGAATCGTTGCGGAAGGCGCCGGTGGCGAAGGCGTTGGGCGCGCCTTCGTAGATGGCGACCTCGGGGCGGCCGATGCCGGCCCGGTCGGCCAACTGATGCACGGTCTGTACCAGCCAGGCTTCGCGCCGGTCGCGCGGCGCCTGGGGATCGATGACCCGGGCGCCGGTGCTGGATTTGGCCATCCATTTGCTCATCAGCAGCGAGATGAACGAGCCCGTGAAGCCGAGTACCGCCGAAAACACCAGCAGCGCGGCCGGATCGATGCCGTTGGCCGTCAGGTAGCGGCCGACGCCCAGGAGGTTCATGGTGATGCTGAGCACCAGCATCACCGCCATGTTGGTGACGAGGAACAGGATGATTCTTTTCATGTGGGGCGGGGCTCCGCAGGAAGGGAACGAGGATGTCCAAAGTGTATAGTATCGGCTTCCGGTTCGTATCCCAGTCTTTGGTGACGCATGCAGTCTTTGTGGATGTTGCTGGCCTGCGCCATGTTCGCCATGATGGGGGCCTTCGTGAAGGTCGCCTCCGACCTGGGCGCCACGCTGCCGGAAATCGTCCTGTTCCGGGGCATTCCTTCCGTCCTGCTGCTGTATTTCTGGGCGCGCTCCACGCGGCGCACGATCCGCCCGTCCAGCTGGCGCCTGCACGTCTGGCGCAATCTCAGCGGCATCACGTCCATGTGGCTGGGCTTTTTCGCGCTGGCCCACCTGACTTTGCCCACGGCCATCAGCCTGAACTACACGGCGCCGCTGTTCATCGCGGGCTGGATGCTGTGCTTCGGCGGCGCCCAGCGCGATCCGGTGCGCGTGCTGGCCGTGCTGGCGGGCTTTCTGGGGGTGCTGGGCGTGCTGCGCCCCAGCATCCAGCACGACCAGTGGATCGCGGCCCTGGGGGGGCTGGGGGCGGGCGGGCTGGCGGCCATCGCCATGATGCAGATCCGCCAGCTGGGCCAGATCGGCGAACCCGAATGGCGCACGGTGCTGCTGTTTTCGCTGGGGGTCTGCATCAGCGGCCTGGCCGGCATCGCGCTGCAGGGCTGGCGCACCAGCGATCCCCTGGCCCTGCTGGCGCTGGTCGGGCTGGGCCTGACCGGGCTGGTGGGGCAATTGGCCATGACCCGGGCCTTCGGCTTGGGGTCTACCCTGTTGACGGCGGCGCTGCAGTACATGACCATCATCTTTGCCGCCCTGATCGGCGTCCTGTTCTGGGGCGATCGGCCGGCGCCGCTGGCCTGGTCCGGCATGGCGCTGATCATCGGTTCCGGTCTGCTGTCGGTCTGGCGCACGTACACCGAGGCCCGCGCCCTGAGGGGCGAGGACCGCGCGCCGCGGACCGAAGGCGCAGGCATTCCCACGAAGGAGGTAAATCCGTCATGATCGCATTGCTGATTCAGCCCGAGGCCCTGCGCGACCGTCTGGCCCGGCCGGGCTGCTTGGTCTTCGACGTGCGCCACGATCTGGCGGACCACCAGGCGGGCCGGCTGGCCTACGAATCGGGCCACGTGCCCGGTGCCCTGTACCTGGACCACGAAACCCAGCTGTGCGCCCTCAAGACCGGGCGCAATGGCCGCCATCCCCTGCCGGACCGCGCCGATTTCGCCGCCCTGATGCGCGCCCAGGGCCTGACGGCCCGCACCGACGTGGTGGTCTACGACGCCGGCAACGCCATGTTCGCGGCGCACCTGTGGTGG
Organism: uncultured Castellaniella sp.; assembly: GCA_965652675.1. Classification (GTDB taxonomy): domain Bacteria; phylum Pseudomonadota; class Gammaproteobacteria; order Burkholderiales; family Burkholderiaceae_B; genus Castellaniella. The sequence goes on along the minus strand of CBFGXR010000086.1, from coordinate 2,350 downwards.
ATGCTGCGCTGGCTGGGGCATGAATCCGTCGCGGTCCTGGACGGCGGCTGGGCCGCCTGGCAGGCGGCCGGCGGGGCGGTGGAAACCGGCACGCGCGCGCCGTCCCTCAGCGAGGCCCAGGCGATCCAGGGGCTCTCGCCCACGGGCAAGCCGTCCATGCCCGTCGTCGACGCCCGCGCCGTCCTGGCCAACCTGGACGATCCCCGCTTCACGGTGCTGGACGCCCGCGCGCCCGAACGCTTCAGCGGGGCGGTCGAACCCATGGATCCCGTCGGGGGCCACATCCCGGGGGCGCTGAACCGGCCCTTCGCCCGCAACCTGGGGGCGGACGGGCGCTTCAAGCCGGCCGGCGAACTGCGCGCCGAATTCGAATCCCTGCTGGGCGACCGGCTGGACCACGGCATCGTGCACCAGTGCGGCTCGGGCATCACCGCCTGCCACAATCTGTTCGCCATGGAACTGGCCGGCCTGCGCGGCTCGGCCCTGTATCCGGGTTCCTGGAGCGAATGGTGCGCCGACGCCACCCGCCCGGTGGCGAAAGGCGATTGAATCCCGCCTCGCGCCTTGCAAGGCGCTCCGATTCACCGGGCACGGATCAGTCCGCAGGGGACTGATCCGTGCCCGGGTTCATCATGCGGCGGTACCAGGCATGGAAATGCGCCATGCCGTCTTCCAGGGGGCTCTGGTAGGGGCCGCATTCGCTCTCGCCGCGCGCCATCAGGGCGCGGCGGCCGGCGTCCATGCGCTCGCCGATCTCGTCGTCCTCGATCGCGGTCTCCAGGTAGGCCGCGCGCTGGGCCACGATGAATTCGCGCTCGAAGGCGACGATCTCCTCGGGGTAGTAGAACTCGATCACGTTGACGGTTTCCTGGGGGCTGACGGGATGCAGCGTGGACAGCACCAGGACGTGGGGGTAGAGCTCGATCATGTGGGTGGGGAAATACGTCACCCAGACCGCGCCGAAGTCGGGCGCCGCGCCCGATCGGTACTGCAGCAGGCGGTCGTGCCACTGGCGGTAGACCTCGGTGCCCGGCTGGCCCAGGGCCTGGTGGACGCCGACCCGCTGCATGCTGTGGAATTCGCCGAATTCCCATTCCAGGTCGTCGCAGGTGACGAAGCGCCCCAGGCCGGGATGGAAGGGCCCGACGTGGTAGTCCTCCAGGTAGACCTCGATGAAGGTCTTCCAGTTGTAATGGCAGGGGTGGACTTCCACGTGATCCAGCACGTAGTCCGAAAAATCGAATTCCGGCCGCGTGAACAGGCCGCCGATGTCGCCCAGGGGGTCGCGCGCGCCCTCGAACAGCAGGCCATGGCAGTCGCGCAGCGGGAATTCCCGCAGCCGCAGGTCCGGCTTTTCGGGGAACAGCGGGGCGTTCAGCAACTGGCCCCGCGTGTCGTAGCTCCATTGGTGGATGGGGCACAGGATGCGTCCGCCCGTGCTGCACAGGTTCCCGGCCGAACAATCGGCGTCGCGTCCGTTCTGGCTGCCCAGCATCAGTGCCTGGCGGTGGCGGCAGACGTTCGACAGCAGGCGCACGTCGGTCCGGTCGCGCAGCAGGGCCCGCCCGCCGCCCTCGTGGGCCAGGGTGCGCCAGTCGCCGGGATTCGGCACCATTTTTTCGTGCCCCACGTAGCGCGCGCTGCGGTCGAAGATGTGGCTGCGTTCCCGCGCCAGGATGGCCGGATCGAAGTAGTGGTGGACCGGAAGCTGGCTGGCCAGATCCGCGCCGGAAGGGATGTAAGGGTTGGTCATTGGTTCCCCCCGCAAGAATGAAAGCGCCCGGAGCGCCGCCCGGACTCCCCGGCAGGCGCGAAGCGCGGTCCGGGGCAGGGGCCGAAATTGTACCCCACCCCCCGGACGCGGGGGGACGGGACGGTTTCATGGTCCGGCGGGGTTCCCGTACAATCCAGTCTGGAATGCTCAGATGAAACCCATGGTCAACGATCAAACCCCGCCGCCGGACCGCGCGCCCCGGTCCGCCGATCCATTGCCCCAGGACTTCGAGACGGCGCTCGCCGAACTCGAATCCCTGGCCGGCCGCATGAACGACGGCGATCTGGGCCTGGACGAATCCATCGCCCTGTATCAGCGCGGCGTGGCGCTGGCCCAGGTGTGCCAGCGGCGGCTGGAAACCGTCGAACAGCAGGTCCAGGTGCTCCAGGGCCAGTTGCTCCAGCCTTTCGACGACGCCGCGGCGCGGGACGCGACATGAACGCTGCAGCGGGGAATTTCGACGCCTGGCTGCGCGACCGGGTGGATCACGTCGCGGCGGTGCTCGACGACCTGCTGCCGCCCGTCCAGGACGACCCCGCGCGCTTGCACGAGGCCATGCGCTACGCCGTCCTCGGG
>CBFGXR010000085.1:0-7397 GCA_965652675.1 uncultured Castellaniella sp. | reverse complement strand
TCGACCACGCGGCGCAGTTCCTTGGCCTTGGGCAGGGTGGTCTTGATGGCTTCGTGGGTCAGCAGGGACACGGCCATGTTGCGGAACATGGCGAGACGGTGGCTGCTGGTGCGGTTCAGTTTGCGGAGGCCGGAACGATGGCGCATGACGATTTCCTTTTGAATCTATGAGAACCCGGATCTTCTATCGGACAGGCCGCGGCCCGGGTGGGGTGATGTCCTGGCCGCCGAAACGGCCAGGGCGGGATATTAGCATGGACGCGACCACGACTGCGGCCGCCTCCGTGCCGGTACTGCGATCAGGGACGCTCGAGGCCGACGGGCGGCCAGTTTTCCAGCTTCATGCCCAGGGTCAGGCCGCGCGCGGCCAGGACTTCCTTGATCTCGTTGAGCGACTTGCGGCCCAGGTTCGGGGTCTTGAGCAGCTCGTTTTCGGTGCGCTGGATCAGGTCGCCGATATAGTAGATGTTTTCGGCCTTCAGGCAGTTCGCCGAACGCACCGTCAGTTCCAGATCGTCGACCGGACGCAGCAGCACCGGATCGATCGGGGCCGACTGGCCGCCCACCGGCAGGCTGGTGGTCAGCTGGCCGGCGTCCTTGTCGGCCAGCGACACGAACACGGAGATCTGGTCCATCAGGATGCGGGCCGACTGGCGCACGGCTTCTTCCGGGCTGATGACGCCGTTGGTCTGCACGTCCAGCACCAGCTTGTCCAGGTCGGTGCGCTGCTCGACGCGGGCGTTTTCGACGGCGTAGCTGACGCGGCGCACGGGGCTGAAGGAAGCGTCCAGCACGATCTGGCCGATGGTGGCCGAGCGGTCGTCGACCAGGGCGCGCACGTTGCCCGGCACGTAGCCGCGGCCCTGCTCGACCTTGACCTGCATTTCCAGACGGCCGTTGTCCGTCAGGGTGGCGATCAGGTGATCCGGATTGATGATCTCGACGTCGTGCGGCAGTTCGATGTCGCGGGCACGGACTTCGCCGGGACCCTGCTTGTTCAGCTGCAGCGTGACTTCGTCGCGGTTGTGGAGCTTGAACACCACGCCCTTGAGGTTCAGGAGGATGTCGACCACGTCCTCTTGCACACCGGCGATCGTGGAATATTCGTGCACGACCCCGCTGATCTGGACTTCGGTGGGGGCGTAGCCCGCCATGGAGGACAGCAGGATGCGGCGCAGGGCATTGCCCAGCGTGTGGCCGTAGCCGCGCTCGAAGGGCTCCATCACGACCTTGGCGTGATGCGCGCCCAGGGTTTCGACGGAGATGGTGCGGGGTTTCAGAAAACCTTGTGCGGACATGAAGATTCCTTTTCAATACCCTCGGCTCGTTACACCGATAAGGCTGACGGAAGAAAACAACAAGGAAGGGACGCGTGCCCCTTCCCGGAAAACCGCCGGACGCCCCGGCCCGAAGGCCGGTTCCGGCAACCGCCGCCCCGGAGGACGGCGGGCGGCGCATGCCGCCGATCGCGGAGGATCAGCGGGAATACAGTTCCACGACCATGGATTCGTTGACGTCGTGGGCGACGTCCTGGCGATCCGGGGCCTGCTTGAACACGCCCGACAGCTTGCCGGCGTCGACTTCGACCCACTGGGGCAGGCCGTTGCCGGTTGCCAGTTCCAGGGATTCCTTGATGCGGATCTGGTTCTTCGCCTTTTCACGGATGGCAACCACGTCGCCGGCCTTGACCAGCATCGAGGCGATGTCGGCGGTGTGGCCGTTCAGTTCGATGGCGCGGTGGTTCACCAGCTGGCGCGCTTCGGCGCGGGTGGAACCGAAGCCCATGCGGTAGACGACGTTGTCCAGGCGCGATTCGAGCAGCTGGATCAGCGTTTCGCCGGTGTTGCCGCGGCGGCGTTCGGCTTCGGCGAAGTACTTGCGGAACTGCTTTTCCAGCACGCCGTACATGCGCTTGAGCTTCTGCTTTTCACGCAGCTGCAGGCCGAAGTCGGAGGTGCGCGAACCCGAGATGCGGCCGTGCTGGCCGGGCTTGGATTCGAGCTTGCACTTGGAGTCCAGCGAACGGCGGGCGCTCTTCAGGAACAGGTCGGTGCCTTCGCGACGCGAAAGCTTGCATTTGGGTCCAGTATAACGAGCCAAGATGTTCCCCTTAGATACGACGACGCTTGGGCGGACGGCAGCCGTTATGCGGCACCGGCGTGATGTCCGAAATGCTGGAGATCTTGATCCCCAGGGCATTCAGGGCGCGCACGGAGGATTCGCGGCCGGGGCCGGGGCCCTTGATGCGGACTTCCAGCGTCTTGATGCCGTATTCCTGGGCCACGCGGCCGGCGGATTCGGCGGCCACCTGGGCGGCGAACGGCGTCGACTTGCGCGAGCCCTTGAACCCGGCGCCGCCGGACGTGGCCCACGACAGGGCATTGCCCTGGCGGTCGGTGATGGTGATGATGGTGTTGTTGAAGGACGCGTGGACGTGAGCGATCCCGTCGGACACGTTCTTCTTGACTTTCTTGCGGACGCGCGAGGCACCGCTCTGAGCTTTCGCCATGTTCTTTCCTCAGGTTATTTCTTCAGGGACGCCGCGGCACGACGCGGACCCTTGCGGGTGCGCGCGTTGGTGCGGGTGCGCTGACCGCGCACCGGCAGGCCACGCTTGTGGCGCATGCCACGATACGTACCCAGGTCGATCAGTCGCTTGATCGACAGCTGCACTTCGCGGCGCAGGTCGCCTTCGATCGTGTAGCCGTTGATCTGTTCACGGATCTTTTCCAGTTCTTCGTCGGTCAGATCCTTGATCTTCTTCGAGTACTCGATGCCGGTCGCTTCGCAGATCTTGCGGGCGCGGGTGCGACCGATGCCGAAGATGGCGGTCAGACCGATCTCGGCGTGTTGGTGCGGCGGAATATTGATGCCAGCAATACGGGCCATGACAGTTCCTCGTGAATTCCGTGATGCCCGGCCTTAGCCTTGGCGTTGCTTGTGACGCGGGTCGGTGCAGATGACGCGCACCACGCCGTGACGTTTGATGATTTTGCAGTTGCGGCAGATCCGCTTTACCGATGCCATTACCTTCATGGTGATCTCCTGGTTCTTGACCGGCCGCTACCTATTTGGAGCGGAAAACAATCCTGGCGCGCGACAGGTCATAGGGCGTGAGCTCCACTGTGACCTTGTCACCCGGAAGGATCCGGATGTAGTGCATACGCATCTTGCCCGAAATGTGGCCCAGCACCATGTGGCCATTTTCCAGCTTGACGCGGAACGTTGCGTTGGGAAGGTTTTCTAGGACCTCCCCTTGCATCTGGATGACGTCGTCCTTGGACATGATCTTCAGCGCATGGGTAATCCCGCGGCGCCCTTGAAGTTCGCCTTCCGGAGCAGCGAGTCATACTGTTGGGACATCATGTAAGCCTGCGCCTGCGCCATGAAATCCATCGCGACGACGACGATGATCAGCAGGGACGTGCCGCCGAAATAGAAAGGCACGTTCCAGCGCATCTGCATCAGTTCCGGCAACAGGCAGACCAGCGTGACATAGATCGCACCCGACAGCGTCAGCCGCATGAGGATCTTGTCGATGTAGCGCGCGGTCTGCTCGCCGGGACGGATCCCGGGCACGAAGGCGCCGCTCTTCTTCAGGTTGTCCGCCGTCTCGCGGCTGTTGAACACCAGCGCGGTATAGAAGAAGCAGAAGAAGATGATCAGGCCGGAATACAGCGTCACGTACAGCGGCTGCTGCGGCGACAGGGCCGCCGCCAGATCGCCCAGCCAGCGCATGTTCGGGTTGCTGGAGAACCAGCTGGTGACCGTCGCGGGCAGCAGGATGATCGACGAGGCGAAGATCGGCGGAATCACGCCGGACATGTTCAGCTTCAGCGGCAGGTGCGAGGACTGGCCGCCGTAGAGCTTGTTGCCCACCTGGCGCTTGGCGTAGTTCACCGTGATGCGGCGCTGGCCGCGTTCGACGTAGACCACGAAATAGGTCACCGCCACCACCAGGGCGAGGATGAACAGCGCCGACAGGATCGACATCGAGTCCGTGCGCACCAGGTCCAGCATGCCGCCCAGCGCGCCGGGCAGGCCGGCGACGATCCCGGCGAAGATCAGCAGCGAGATGCCGTTGCCCAGGCCGCGTTCGGTGATCTGTTCGCCCAGCCACATGATGAACATGCTGCCGGTGACCAGCGTCACGATCGTGGTGAAGCGGAACAGCAGACCCGGGTCGATGACCAGGCCCGGCTGGGATTCCAGGGCGACCGAAATCCCGACGGCCTGGAACAGCGCCAGGAACACCGTGCCGTAGCGGGTGTACTGGGTGATCTTGCGCTGGCCGGACTGGCCTTCCTTCTTGATGGCTTCCAGCGAGGGCACGACCACCGCCAGCAGCTGCATGATGATGGACGCCGAGATGTACGGCATGATCCCCAGCGCCAGCACGGAGAAGCGTTCCAGTGCGCCGCCGGAGAACATGTTGAACAGCCCCAGGATGCCGCCCTGGTTCTGCTGGAACAGATCGGCCAGCGCGTCCGGATTGATGCCGGGCACGGGAATGTGGGTCCCGAGGCGGTAAACGATCAGGGCGAGCACGAGGAACAGGATACGGCGCTTGAGGTCGCCGTATCCCGCGCTGGGCTTATGTGCCTGAGCTTTGGCCACAGCCGCCCCTTAAGCCAGCGAACCGCCGGCCGCTTCGATCGCGGCGCGAGCGCCGGCCGTCGCATTGATGCCGCGCAGGGTGACCTTGCGGGACAGTTCGCCGGTCTTGATGACCTTGACGGTGCGGACCAGCTCGCCCACCAGACCGGCGGCCTTCAGGACCTGCAGATCGATCTCGTCGACCGGTAGCGCCTGGAGGTCCGACAGACGGATCTCGGCGAACAGGTGGCGGCCCAGCGGCGTGAAGCCGCGCTTGGGCAGGCGGCGCTGCAGCGGCATCTGGCCGCCTTCGAAACCGACCTTGTGGAAACCGCCCGCGCGGGACTTCTGGCCCTTGTGGCCACGACCGGCGGTCTTGCCCAGGCCGGAGCCGATGCCGCGACCCACGCGGCGGCGGGGGCGCTTGGCGCCTTCGGCGGGGGCGAGCGTGTTCAGTTGAGTGACGGACATCTGAATTCCTTTAGGCTTCCGAGACGGTGACCAGATAATCCACCTTGCGGATCATCCCACGCACCTCGGGCGTATCGACCAGGACGCGGCTGCTGTTCACCTTGCCCAGACCCAGGCCGCGCACGGTGGCGCGGTGGGACTTGTGCGTGCCGATGACAGAGCGCACGAGCGTGACTTTGATTTGCTTCTGTGCCATGTCTTACCCCAGGATCTCTTCGACCGTCTTGCCGCGCTTGGCCGCGATTTCCGCGGGCGTGGAGCAGGCGCGCAGGCCGTTGAGGGTCGCACGGACCATGTTGTACGGGTTGCTCGAGCCGAGGCTCTTGGCCACGACGTTGCGCACGCCCATCACTTCGAAGATCGCGCGCATCGGGCCGCCGGCGATCACGCCGGTCCCTTCGGCGGCGGGCGAGATCAGCACCGTCGAGGCGCCGTGCTTGCCGACCACGGTGTGGTGCAGCGTGCCGTTCTTCAGGGCCACCTTGAGCAGACCGCGACGGGCCTGTTCCATGGCCTTCTGGACGGCGACGGGCACTTCGCGGGCCTTGCCCTTGCCCATGCCGATGCGGCCGTCGCCGTCGCCGACCACGGTCAGCGCGGCGAAGCTCATCGTGCGGCCGCCCTTGACGACCTTGCTGACGCGGTTGACCGCGATCATCTTTTCACGCATGCCGTCGTCGCGTTCCTGCTCCGGGGCGTGCTTGCCTTGTGCTTTAGCCATGTGATTCCCTTAGAACTTCAAGCCGGCTTCACGCGCGGCTTCGGCCAGCGCCTTGACGCGGCCATGGTAACGGAAGCCCGAACGGTCGAAAGCGACGAGTTCGATGCCGGCAGCCTTGGCCTTTTCGGCCACGCGCTTGCCGACCAGGCTGGCGGCGGCTGCGTTGCCCCCGTTGGCCTTCTGGCTGGCGAGTTCCTTGCGGACTTCGGGCTCGAGCGTCGAGGCGCTGACGAGCACGCGGTCGCCTTCCGGCGAAATGATGTTGGCGTAGATGTGCAGATTCGTGCGATGCACCGCCAGGCGATGCACACGCAGTTCGTGAATCTTGCGGCGGGTGGCCGCGGCACGACGCAAACGGGAAGTTTTCTTGTCCATGATTCGTCCTTGCCTGCGCGCTTACTTCTTCTTGGTTTCTTTCAGGATCACGCGTTCGTCCGCATAGCGCACGCCCTTGCCCTTGTAGGGCTCGGGCCGGCGATAGGCGCGGATTTCAGCGGCGACCTGGCCGACGGCCTGCTTGTCGGAGCCCTTGACCACGATTTCAGTCTGGGAGGGGCACTCGATCTTGATCCCGGCGGGGATGTCGTGCAGGACGTCGTGCGAGAAGCCCAGCTGCAGCTTCAGGGCATTGCCCTGGAGTTGGGCGCGGAAACCCACGCCGACCAGGGTCAGGCGGCGTTCGAAGCCGGCGCTGACGCCCGTGACCATGTTGTTCACCAGCGCGCGCACGGTGCCCGACATGGCGTTGGCCTGGCGGGAATCGTTGGCGGCGGCGAAGGTGAGCTGGCCGTCTTCCTGGGAGACCCGGACGTTGCCGTCCAGAGCCTGGGTCAGGGTACCCAGCGGGCCCTTGACGACGATCTGCCCGGCGCTGATGGTGGTTTCGACGCCTTTCGGCAGCGTGACGGGGTATTTGGCGATACGCGACATGTTGAGCTCCTTATGCCACGTAGCAGAGCACTTCGCCGCCGACGCCGTTGGCGCGGGCCTTGCGGTCCGTCATGACACCACGGGGGGTCGAGACGATCGCCACGCCCAGGCCGTTCATGACCTGAGGGATGGCGGTGCTGCTCTTGTAAATACGCAGGCCGGGACGCGAGACGCGGTCGATGCGCTCGATCACCGGACGGCCGGCATAATATTTCAGGGTGATTTCCAGTTGCGGCTTGGCTTGTTCGCCGCCGATACGGAAATCCTCGATGTAGCCTTCGTCCTTCAGCACGGCGGCAATGGCCGCCTTCAGCTTGGAGGAGGGCATGGAAACCGACGTCTTGTTGACCAGTTGCGCATTGCGCACGCGGGTCAGCATATCGGCGATGGGATCGCTCATGCTCATGTGTGATTCTCCTACCAGCTGGCCTTGGTCATGCCGGGCACTTCGCCACGCATGGTCATTTCACGCAGTTTGTGACGGGTCAGCCCGAACTTGCTGAACACGCCGCGGGGGCGGCCCGTCACCACGCAGCGGTTGCGCTGGCGGGTGGGGTTGGCATTGCGCGGCAGCTGTTGCAGCGCCAGGCGAGCCTGATAGCGTTCTTCGTCGGATTTCGACTGGTCGGCGATGATCGCCTTCAGCGCGGCGCGCTTGGCGGCGAATTTTTCGGCCAGCT
>CBFGXR010000084.1:0-7446 GCA_965652675.1 uncultured Castellaniella sp. | reverse complement strand
GAAGATGGTTTCGATCAGCAGCAGGTCCGCGCCGCCGTCGATCAGGCCGTTGACCTGCTCGGTATAGGCCACGCGCAGTTCTTCGAAGGTGACGTTGCGCGCGCCCGGATCGTTCACGTCCGGCGACAGGGACGCCGTCTTGGGCTGCGGCCCGACGGCCCCGGCCACGAAGCGGGGATGGTCGGGCGTCGATACCGCGTCACAGGCCTCGCGCGCCAGCCGCGCCGACGCCACGTTCAGTTCGTAGGCCAGTTCCGGCAGGCCGTAGTCGCCCTGGGCCACCCGCGTGGCGCCGAAGGTGTTGGTCTCGACCACGTCGGCCCCGGCTTCCAGGTAGGCCCGGTGGATCTCGCGGATGACGTCGGGCCGCACCAGGGACAGCAGTTCGTTGTCGCCCTTCAGGTCGCGGTCGTGATCGGCGAAGCGCTCGCCCCGGAAATCCGCCTCGGTCAGCTTGTAGCGCTGGATCATGGTGCCCATGGCCCCGTCCAGCACCACGATGCGCCGGCCCAGCAGGCGCACGAACTCGGCCCCGCGCGTATAGGATTCGATGGGATGGGGCAAGGCGGGGTAGGTCACGGGACGATCCGGGCGAGACAGGGGAAGGTCCCATTGTATCGTCGCGTGTCGTGCCGGACCGCGGGCGCCGGAGGGATCGGCGCCCCGGCGCTTTATAGTTCAAGCATTTCGACCGCGCCGGGCGGCGGCGCGGGCCCGGCCAGGGCCGCCGCCACGTCCCGGGCGGATTGCCAGGCCCGCAGCATGCGGATGGTGCCGCCGTGGCAGACCAGGATGGCGTCCCGCCCCTGCGCGCGCACGGCTTCGCCGGCCCGCGCGACCCGCCGCATCATGGCCAGGGCCGATTCCCCGCCGCCCGGCGCATGGTGCGCGGGATCCGCCGCCCAGGCATCGACCGCCGCGCGGCCGATGGCATCCCAGGACCGCCCTTCCCAGGTGCCGAAGTCCATTTCACGCCAATCCTCATCCGTCTCGACGGCCAGGCCCAGACGGTCGGACAGGGCGCTGGCCAAGGTGGCGCAGCGCAGAGACGGACTGCCGAGCAGACGCCCGTATCCGCGCCACGGCTGGCCGGGATGGCGGCCCGCGTCCCAGTCCGCCAGCCAGGCGGCCAGTTCAGGCGCTTTAGCGGGCACGTCCAGGCGGCCATAGCAATGGCCGGCCGGGATGTCGGGGACCGTGTGGCGGATCAGCAGAAGCCGCATGGCGCGCGTTTGGCGATTTGCCCCGATTCAGGTATCATAGGGTTTACCCTATGTTCATTTACACCTGATTCACTCTCCAGCGACAAGGACAGCATCATGTTGGCCCCCTTCTCGAATTATCCCGTCAACGAAGCCTTCGAACGCCTGATGGCCGAAGAACGCGCCGCGCGCGCGACCCGCGCCGCCCGGCCGCGCGCCAGCCTGATGCAGCGCATCCTGGACTTCCTGGCCGGCGGCCGCCCGGCCACCTCGCGCGCCTGAAACCCCGGGCGCGGCGGTCGCCGCGCCCCGATCATCCGGACGCCCGGCCCCATCATACGGCCAGCGCCAGGACGCCCAGGTAGCAGCCCAGTTCGCTCAGCTGCTGCGCCGCCCCCAGACCATCTCCCGTATAGCCGCCCAGCCGGCGCCGCAGCACGCGCGCCATCCAGGCCGTCCCGGCCAGAACGGCCGCCAGCGCCCAGCCGATTCCGGCCACGGGCAGCGCCCCCGCCACCGCCAGAATCAAGGCGGGCAGCAGGCCGCAGACCGCCGCGATCATGAATTCTCCATCCCGCATCCGGCGCCCCAGCGGCTTGGCCTTGCCTTCTTCCCGCGCGTAGCGCATGCGCCAGATCAGCCCCGCCGACCCCAGGCGCGAGGCCGGGTGCGCCAGTAGCAGCGCGGCGGCGGTCCACGCCGGCGGCAGCGCGTTCAGGGCGGCGAACTTCAACGCCAGCATCAGGCCGAGACCCGCCACGCCATACGTCCCCAGACGCGAATCCTTCATGATCTCCAGCGCGCGTTCCCGGGTCACCGCCCCGCCCAGACCGTCGCAGACATCGGCGAATCCGTCCTCGTGGAACGCCCCGGTCAGCGCCAGCCCGGCGGCCATGGACAGCAGCACCGCGACCGGCTGCGGCCAGATCGCGTGCGCCAGCCCGAACACCAGCGCCGTCGCGCCGCCCACCACCCAGCCGACCAGCGGGTAATAGCGCGTGCAATGCTGCAGCCACGCGGGCCGGAACCCCACCCAGGCCGGAACCGGCAGGCGGGTGAAGAACTGCAGGGCGGTGAAGAACAGGCGGATTTCGTGATACAGGAAGCCAGGCCGGAAAGCCCGTCTTTGAGGTCCGGAATCATGCAGACGGTTCATCTCAGTTCAAAGGATAAAAAGGCCACAGGGATGCTTGCGGCCCAAATGGGCACCGGGTAGCCTATCGTACAGACATTCCAAGCAGAGTAGCCCCATGGCACACGTACTCTCCCACAAGGCATCGCAGTCCCCGCGCCCGACACCCAACGGGCTGCGCCGTCTGCGCATGTGGGTTCCCGATACTCGCGATCCCGACTACACCCGGCGGATCAAAGCGCAATGCATCGCACTCAAGAACGATCCTGCCGAACGCGATGCCCTGGCATGGGCCGAGGCGGCCGCGCTCGACATCGCAGGCTGGCGTTGATGCGACGCGGCAGCCTGGTTACGGCTTCCCTGCCGGGTGCCTACGGCAAGCCCAGGCCTGCCCTGATCGTTCAATCCGACCTGCTGGCCGGACTCGACAGCGTCATCCTCTGCCCCATCACCAGCGAAATACGCCAGGCCGATTTCAGGATCACGGTCGAACCCAACACCGCCAATGGGTTGCACACCCAGTCCCAGGTGATGGTGGACAAAATTTCGACCTTGCCCAAAGCCCGTATTGGCCCGATGTTTGGGCAACTGGACGGGACCACGATCCTGGCGGTTGAACGCGCCCTGCTGGTGGTCACGGGGATTGCGTGATCAGATTCCCGCTCCCGCACCGCTGACCCCCGCATCCTCGAAACTGGCCATGTCGCATAGAAACGCGGCGGCGGCCTGCACCAGTGGCCAGGCCAGGACACAGCCGGTGCCCTCGCCCAGTCGCAGCCCCAGATCCAGCAACGGCCGTGCGCCCAGGCTGCGCAACATGCGGGCATGGCCGCGCTCGTCGGACTGGTGGCAGAACACGCAGTAGTCCAGGATCGCCGGGCTCAGGCGGGCGGCCACCAGCAGCGCGGACGTGGCGATGAAGCCATCGATCAGCAGGACCCGGCGGCGGGACGCCGCGCCCAGCATGGCGCCCGTCATCATGGCGATTTCCAGGCCGCCGACCGCCGCCAGCGCGTCCAGCGGCGCGAGCGCCCCGGCATGCGTCCGCATGGCCCGCTCGATGACATCGGCCTTGCGCGCCAGGCCGGCGGCGTCCACCCCCGTGCCCGCCCCCACGCAATCCGCGATGGGGATGCCGGTCAGGCGATGCATCAGGGCGGCGGCGGGCGTGGTGTTGGCGATCCCCATTTCACCGAAGCCGATCACCTCGCCGTCCACGTCGGCCATCAGCGCCGCGCCCACCCGTACGGCCCGCGCGCATTCCTCCGCCGTCATCGCGGCCTCGACCGCCAGATTGCCGCTGCCCGCCCGGATCTTGCGGTCGATCAGTCCGTCCCTGCGGCCGAAGTCGTGCCGGACGCCCGCATCGACGATACGCAGCGTCACCCCCTGGGGGCGCGCCAGCGCATTGATGGCCGCCCCGCCGGCCAGGAAATTTTCCACCATCTGCCAGGTCACGTCCTGGGGATAGGCCGACACGCCTTCCGCCGCGACGCCATGGTCGGCGGCGAAGACGAAGACCGTGGGCGAGGACAGGCGCGGCGCCAGGTCGCGGCGGATCAGCCCGATCTGGCGCGCCAGGGATTCCAGCCGCCCCAGGCTGCCGCGCGGTTTGGTCTTGCCGTCGATGCGGGCGGCCAGGCGGACGGCCAGGGCGTCGTCGTGGATCGGGACGATGACGGGAAGATCGAAAGACATGGCGGCCAGGCTCCTGCGCAGCGCGTCTCGTCCGCCGGGAACGGCGGACCGTGAGCCCGGCAAGGTTATCACTCTTGCCCCGGAAAGCTGCGTGCTATATTTCGCAACGAAACAGGTATGCGCCGCGCCACCCGCGCCGGCGCATTCAAACGGGAAACAGACGGCTCGCCCGCGAGCCCAGCTGTGCTGCCCCCGCAACGGTGCGCATGCCCCCATGCCAGCCCGATACCGGCCTGCTTCGACACCTGATCCCGCCCGGCGTGGCCATCGGCATCCTCCTCCACGGACGGATCCCGGCACACGGGCATTTTTCCATACCGGCGTGCGGGGACGCGCGCCATACAGGGCCCCATCATGTCCGTTTCCCTCCCGCGCCGCCTTGCGGCCGTCTGCTGTCTGTTCCCCCTGGCCGCCACGGCCCAGACCACCGCCTCCGACGCCGCCGTGCCGGCGCTGAAGGACATCGTCGTCACCCCCAGCCGCACGGCTGAACCCCTCGCCGACGCCATCGGCGACGTCACCGTCATCGGACCGCGGCAACTGGCCGAGGCGCGCGGCGACAGCATCGCCGAGATCATCGGGCGCCAGCCGGGCGTGCAGTTCACGACGACCGGCGGACCGCAGACCGTGAGCGGACTCTACCTGCGCGGCGCGAACCCCAGCCAGACGCTCGTATTGATCGACGGCATGCGGGCCACGGAACTGCTGTCGGGCGGGACCCGGCTGGAATCCATCGATCCGGCCCTGGTCGAACGCGTCGAGATCCTGCGCGGCCCCGCCAGCAGCCTGTACGGATCGGACGCCATCGGCGGCGTAATCAACATCATCACCAAAAAGGGAGAGCAGGACCGGCCCCTGTCGGCCTGGGCCAACCTGGGATACGGCACCTACGAAACGATCAAGTCCAGCCTGGGACTGTCGGGCGCCAGCGAAGGCTGGGACTACAGCCTGTCCGCCAGCGCCGCCAGCAGCAAGGGCTTCGACGTCATGCGCCGGCATTTTGCCAACAACAGCTCCACCAACAGCTGGGGGCACTACGACGACGAGGACGGCTATACGAGCCGAGGCTGGGCGGGCACCCTGGGCTACCGGTGGGCGCCGGGCCATCACCTCGGCCTGGCCGCCTACAACAGCACCCTGCACGCGGACTCCGACGGCACACAGGACGACTTCCCCTATGCCACCGAGAACAACGTCCGCAACCTCGTCCGCCAGCAGGCCTACAGCATCACCAGCACGGACCGTGTGACGGACCGATGGGAAAGCGTGCTGCGGTTCGGCTGGACGAGGGACTCGCTGGACTACCGCCGCCCTACGGACGGATCGTTCGTGCACTCGAGCCTGAAACGCACGCTGTCGTGGCAGAACAACCTGCAGATCCTGCCGGACCATCACGTCTCGATCCTGGCCGAACGCCTGGAAGAACGCGTCAACAGCGACTTCTCCTATGACCGGACGGACCGGAACATCAACAGCGCGGCGCTGATCTACAAGGGCGGCTTCGATCGGCTGCACACGCAGGCCAGCGTGCGCAACGACAATTACACGGACCACGGCAACCAGACGACGGGCAGCCTGGGCCTCGATCTGGACCTGAGCGATGCGTGGCAGATCGGCGTCGCCGGCAGCACGGGCTTTCGCGCCCCGACCTTCGCCGACCTGTACCAGGACTACCCCGCGGCCTTCTATAAAGGAAACCCCGATCTGAAGCCCGAGAAATCCAGGAACATCGAAGCGCACGTCCAGTACCAGGACGGCGGCACCCTGCTGCGGCTGACCGCCTATCAGAACAAGGTGCGCGACCTGATCGTCAACGTGTCCGACCCCGTGACCTGGTGGACTTCCCCGCAGAACGTCTCCCAGGCCACCCTGCGCGGCCTGACCCTGAACGGCGAACACAGCTTCGGCGACACCACGCTGCGAGCCAGCGCCGACTTCCTGGATCCACGCAACGACGATCCCCAGCCCACCGAAGGCTCCATGCTGCCCTACCGCGCCCGCCAGGTCTTCCACCTGGGCGTCGAGCACCGCATCCAGGCCCTGAAGCTGGGCGCCGAATACCAGTACACCGGCAACCGCTACACCAACATCGCCAACAAGACCCGCCTGGGCGGCTATTCCCTGGTCAACCTGACCGCCGCCTACGACTTCAGCAAGTCGCTGGGCGTACAGGTGCGCTGGAACAACGTCCTGGACAAGGACTATGTGCGGGTGGACGGCTACAACACGCCGGGTTCCAACGTGTTCGTGAACCTGTCCTGGCGGATGTAGCGATGAGGCGGGCGGCGGACGGCTTCGGCGGCGGGATACGGCGGCGCATCCTGGGCCTGGCGGCCGCCGCCTGCCTGTGCATCGGCGCGGTCCACGCGACCGAAGCCTCGCCCCGCGTCATCACCCTGGCGCCCAGCGCCACGGAACTGGTCTACGCCGCCGGGGCCGGCGCCGACATCGTCGGCACCGTCCTGCGCAGCGATTATCCCGCCGATGCTCTGGCCATCCCGCGCATCGGCGACGGCATCCAGTTCAGCGAGGAAAGCATCCTGACCCTGCATCCGACCCTGGTGGTCGGCTGGCAGCCGACCGACGGCACACGATCCCTGGAACGGCGCCTGGCCCCGCTGGGCGTGCCCCTGGTGTACGCAAACCCGAAATCGCTGGACGACATCCCGGCCCTGATCCGGGCCCTGGGCGAACGCCTGGGCACCGGCGCCACGGCCGACGCCGCCGCGCGCGGACTGGAACGCCGCATCCGCGCCCTGCGGCCGGCGCAGCCCCCACCGCAGACCGTCTTCATCGAAATCAGCGCCGACCCGCTCTACACCCTGGGCCGGGATCCCCTGACCAACGATCTGCTGGCGCGCTGCGGCGGCGTCAACCCCTACGCCGACGGCGCCATTCCCGCGCCGCAGGTCAGCGTGGAATCGGTGCTGCACCTGAATCCCCGCGTGCTGATCATGTCGCCCTACGGCCGCGAGACCCTGGCCGTCCGGCGGGCCTGGTGGACGCAGCATGGCCTGGCGGCCGCCCACGCGGGCCGCATCTATGCGGTCGATCCCGACCTGCTGCACCGGCCGGGGCCGCGCCTGGTGGACGCGGCCGAGGCGATCTGCGCGGATCTGCGCGACAGCCGCGCCCGGCAGTAAGGAACGGGCGAACCGGACGTCAATTGTCCAGACGCATTTCCAGCAGGCGCAGGGGACGATAAGGATCGCGCCGCCCAGCACCGCCGCTGAAAAGCTGCTCCAGGGAAATGGGGCGCGCCGGCGCCATTTTCATCGACAGCGCGGACGAACCGCCCATCACGAAATCCAGCAGCGCAAGGCAATCATCGGGCCGCAAGGGCGCCCCGTCGAATACGGCCTCGGCGTCGCGCTTGCACTGATCCTTGCCCTGATCCGCTTTTTCTTCAAGCCA
>CBFGXR010000083.1:0-7530 GCA_965652675.1 uncultured Castellaniella sp. | reverse complement strand
GCCGGTGGAGGTCAGGTGCAGCGGCGCCCGGCCGCCGATGGCGCGTACCACCTGCATGCCGGAACGTTCGCTCCAGGCGCGTTCGATGTAGACGATCTCGTCGCCCTGGACGAGCGACAGGTTGACGGTCTGGCCGGTCTGGCGATGGAGTTCGCGCATCGGGCCGATGGCCGCCGTGCGCACGTCCAGCCGGCCCTTGACCAGCGAACCGAGTTCCAGCAGGCGCATGCCCAGGCGGTACAGGCCGCTGTCCACGCGTTCGACGTAGCGGCCCACGGCCAGGTCGGCCAGGATCCGGTGCGCCGTCGAGGCGTGCAGGCCCGTGGCCGCCGACAGTTCCTTCAGCGTGATCGGGTCGCGCTGTCCGGCCAGGACGTCCAGGATGCGCATGGCGCGGTCCAGGACCTGGATCGTCACCGCGCCATGGTCGCCGGCCGCCGCGGCGAGCGCCGGGGTACCGTGTGAGGATGGAGTGGAAGTATGGGGAAGACGTGCCATGGATCCGCTTTGTTGCAATGCGCCATTTTTCCATACTATGAAAAAACACTCCGCATGGCAAGCGTTTTCTGGCCGCTGAGAAGGACCCGCCCCGGACCGGGCGGGCGCGTCGAAACGCCGCGTCAGGCCGGAGGATCGAGCCGGCCGCCCAGCGACAGGACCTGGGACCGCAGCCAGGCCAGGGCCTCGGCGGCGGGCTCCGGGGCGCCCTTGACCCCCAGTTCGATGTGCGGATGGCCGCCCGAATCGCCGACGTTCGGCAGGCTGAAGGCGCGGATGCCCGGCCAGCGCAGTTCCAGCGATTCCAGCGCCGGCGTGATGCGCGATTCGGGCAGGCCGAACACCAGGAAGGAATGCTCGACCCGGGACTCGAGATGATGCCAGCGGGCATAGCGCGTATCCAGCGTCCAGGCCATCATGGCGTGCGCCATCACCGGGAAGCCGGGCATGAAGCTATGGTCGCGGATGAAGAATCCCGGGATCCTGTTGTAGCTGTTGGGGATGATTTCCGAGCCGGCGGGAAACACGCCCATCTGCAGCCGCTGCCGGTTTTCGGGCGTGGACATGTCGGCGCTGCCCTGGCCCTTGGCGGCCATTTCGGCGCAACGCTCGCCGATCAGGCGTTCGGCCTCGGGATGCAGCGCCAGCGGCACCCCCAGGGCGCGCGCGGCGGCCTGGCGGGTGCGGTCGTCGGGCGTGGCGCCGATGCCGCCGCAGCAGAACACCAGATCGGGCGTGGCGAAGCTGCGGCGCAGACATTCGACGATGTCGTCCTCGTCGTCGGAGATGAATTCGGCGGCCTGCAGCCGCAGCCCGCGCGCCTGCAGCAGTTCGATCAGCTTGGCGAAATGCTTGTCCTGGCGGCGCCCGGACAGGATCTCGTCGCCGATGGCGATCAGGCGCACGCGCGGCGGCGCCTGGGGAATCGGACAGGCGTCGGCGCCGCAGGACGCGGACTGCGGGCCGGACGGGCCGGCATCGGGGACGGCGGCGGATGACATCATCGGGATTCCTGGTCAGAGGTCTATGACGGTTTCGGCCCGCAGGCGGCGGATGGCTTCCAGGCAGAAGTGGGCGTACACCAGCGCGGAGAACACCGGCATCACCAGCCAGAACAGCGGGATCAGGTTGATCACGGCCAGGCAGGCCGCGATCAGCCAGAGCTGGCGATTGTGGCGCCGCCACAGCAGCCGGCGCTCGGCCGCGCCGGCGTGTTCGATCATGGCGTCCACCCGCAGCATCCGGTTCAGCGCGAAGGCCCACCAGAACACCGGCAGCACCAGCGCCATGGGGGGCAGCAGCCACAGGGGCATGGTGAACAGCCACCCCAGGCAGAACAGCGCCCCGACCCAGACCGCGTTCCAGACGCCCAGCGCCGTGGTGTGGCGCCCCTGGCGGACCAGACCCTGGTAATCGCGGTGTTCCAGGTGATGCAGCACGATGGGCATGACGAACACGGCGGCGATCGCCAGCCCCAGGATGCCCGCCATGGGCAGCAGCAGCCCCACCGCCATCAGCGGCACCAGCCACAGCTTCAGGGAAAACAGGCCGACGGCGACGAGCCAGCCGTCCACGGTGTTGAACAGGCCCCAGGACGAGGCTTCGTGGTCCAGCCAGCCGGTCAGCGGCTGCCAGAAGAACCACAGCAGCAGCACCGCCCCCAGGAAGGCGATCACGAAGGGCAGGAACAGGGCCGCGAGCATGCGCGGGTGCAGCTGGCTGGCGGCGGCGCGGCGGAAGGCCTGCCCGACCAGCGCCAGGCCGTGGGTGGAACGGGGATCGCGCAGGGCGAGGTCTTGATGCGTCATACGGCGGAATGATCCTTGAGAACCCATACAATCATCTTATTCAAAGAACGGGATGCCTGTCTGCATGAAATTGTTCGATCCGCACGCCGACCTCCGGGCCCTGCGCGACCGGCTGGCCCAGGATACGGGCCGCCGCGTGGCCTGCTACTGCGCCGCCTGGTGCCGCACCTGCGACGCCTGGCGCCCCCTGCTGGAAGCCCTGGCCGACGAATACCCCGACTGGACCTTCCTGTGGGTGGACGTCGAGGACAGCCCCGACTGGCTGGGCGACGAGGACATCGAGAATTTTCCCACGATCCTGGTGCAGGACCGGGACGGCACGCGCTACTGGGGCGCGGTGCAGCCGCGCGCCGAACACGTGCGGCGGCTGATCGACGGCGCGGCGGACCTGCCGGCGCTGGCCGCCGGACCCGGCGGCCTGGACGCGCTGGCCCGGGATTAGACGGGCTTGCCGCCGCCCAGCAGCACACCCACGGGCCGGCGCGCCGGGACCACGGCGGGACGCGGTTCGGCTCCGGCGCGCGGCGCGGCCGCGGCGGGTTCGTAGGGCCGGGAAAAGAAATCGTCCAGCGGCGCCTCGTGCGCATGCCGGCCGGGCGTCCCGTGATGCCCCCCCACCGGGCGGCGGCGGGCGATGCTGCGCGGCAGTTCGAGTTCGCCGCGCGGGATCTTGGTCTTGATGAGCTTTTCGATGTCCAGCAGGTAGCGTTCTTCTTCGGGCGCGAACAGGGCGATGGCCTCGCCCGAGGCCCCCGCCCGGCCGGTGCGGCCGATGCGGTGGACGTAGTCTTCCGCATTGCGCGGCAGATCGTAATTGATCACGCAGGGCACGCCGGCGACGTCCAGGCCGCGCGCGGCCACGTCGGTCGCCACCAGGACTTCCAGGGTGCCGGCCTTGAAGGCGTCCAGCGCCTTCATGCGTTCGATCTGGGTCTTGTTGCCGTGGATGGATTCGGCGCGCACGCCGTCCTGTTCCAGCTGACGGGCCAGGCGGCTGCAGCCGATCTTGGTGTTGGAGAACACGATGACCTGGTTGAGCTGGCGGGATTTGACCAGATGCACCACGGCCCGGCGCTTGGCGTCGCCTTCCAGGGGATAGGCGATCTGGGTGACGGTGTCGGCGGTGGCGTTGGGGCGCGCGACTTCGACTTCGACCGGGGTGCGCAGGAAGGTGCGGCCGAGCTTGCGGATTTCGGGGCTGAAGGTGGCGGAGAACAGCAGGCCCTGGCGGCCCGGCGGCAGCAGCCGCATGATGCGGTCCAGGTCCGGCAGGAAGCCCATGTCCAGCATGCGGTCGGCCTCGTCCAGCACCAGGATGCCGACCTGGCCGAGATTGACGTTGCGCTGTTCGACGTGGTCGAGCAGGCGGCCCGGCGTGGCGATCAGGATTTCGCAGCCCTGGCGCAGCAGGTCGCGCTGCGGGCGGATGTCGACCCCGCCGAACACCACCGCCGTGCGCAGGGGCACGAAGCGGCTGTACTGGGCGACGTTGGCGTGCACCTGGTCGGCGAGTTCGCGCGTGGGCGTCAGGATCAGGGCGCGCACGGGATGCCGCGCCGGCGAGGCGCTGCTGCTGGCGAAGGGCATCAGCCGGTGCAGGATCGGCAGGGAGAAGGCGGCGGTCTTGCCCGTGCCCGTCTGGGCGGCGCCCATGACGTCCCGTCCGGACATGGCGATGGGGATGGCCTTGGCCTGGATCGGGGTGGCGGACACGTAGCCGGTGGCCTCGATGGCCTGCATGATGCCTGGGTGCAGGCCGAACCGGGCGAACGGAACGGGCGCCTCGGGCGCGGGAGTGTCTTGAGAAGTGGAGTCGGTCATTCGTCGGATAGGGTGCGCAGGCACCCGGAAATCCGGCCCCACGCGTTCATGAACTCCCCATTTTAGCGTGCATCGCCACGGGCCGGGCAATTGGTACAATGTATCCCTGACAAATTCCGGGAGACGGCGATGTCCATGTCTGATCGAGACGGCGTGATCTGGTACGACGGCAAACTGGTGCCCTGGCGCGACGCGACCACGCACGTGCTGACCCATTCGCTGCACTATGGCCTGTCCGTCTTCGAAGGCGTCCGCGCCTACCGCACCGACCATGGCACGGCGATCTTCCGCCTGGAAGACCACACGAAACGCCTGTTCAACTCGGCGCACATCTACCAGATGAAGATCCCCTTCTCGCGCGAGGCGATCTCCGAAGCCCAGATCGAGGTCGTGCGCCGCAACGAACTGGAATCCTGCTACATCCGGCCGCTGGTGTTCTACGGCTCCGAAAAAATGGGCGTCTCGCCCAAGGGCGCCTCGGTGCACGTCGCCATCGCCGCCTGGGCCTGGGGCGCGTACCTGGGCGAAGAAGCCCTGAAACAAGGCATCCGCGTCAAAATCTCGTCCTTCGCGCGGCAGCACGTCAACGTCACCATGCCGCGCGCGAAGATCGCCAGCACCTACGCCAATTCCATCCTCGCCAACGCCGAGGCCCTGGACCACGGCTACGACGAGGCCATCCTGCTGGACACCCAGGGCTTCGTGGCCGAAGGCTCCGGCGAAAACCTGTTCATCGTGCGCGACGGCGTGATCTACGAACCGGACATCGCCTGCGCCCTGACCGGCATCACCCGGGCCTCCATCCACCAGATCGCCGCCGACCTGGGCCTGCGGGTGGAATCCCGCCGCCTGACGCGCGACGACCTGTACATCGCCGACGAGGCGTTCTTCACGGGCACGGCGGCCGAGGTCACCCCGATCCGCGAGATCGACGGCCGCCAGATCGGCGCCGGCGAACGCGGCCCGGTCACCGCCCAGCTGCAGAAAGCCTTCTTCGACGCGGTCTCCGGCAAGACCCCGAAATACCATCACTGGCTCTCCAAGGTCTGAATCCCCTTCGAATCCCCAACCCGGACGGCCCGCCCGCCCGGCCCTTTCCAGGAAACACCATGAGCAGCGTGCCCGAAACCGCCCGCAACCAGGACATCGTCGAAGTCGGCGCCGACGACCTGCCGGTCTACTGCCCCGGCCCCAAGGCGCCCCTGTGGAGCCAGCATCCGCGCATCTACATCGAGGTCGTCAAGAACCACGTGGCCCGCTGCCAGTACTGCGGCACCCGCTACGCCCTGCGCGAGGGCGAAAAGGTGCACGGCCACTGAGCCCGCGCCCATGTTCCCCACGCCCGAAGAAGCGGAATACGCCTTCTACGAAGCCATGCGCCAGGGCGACGCCGCCCTGATGATGCGCGTCTGGAGCGACGACGAGGACGTGGTCTGCATCCACCCGGGCGGCCTGCGGACCCTCGGCCCCCGGGCCGTCCGGGAAGCCTGGGAACACATCTTCACCAATGGCCCGATCAGCGCCTTCCCGGCCCAGATCAAAACCATGACGGGGGTGATGAACGCGGTCCACACGCTGATCGAGCAGATCATGGTGAACACGCCACGCGGCAAGGACACCCTGAACTTCTACACCACCAACATCTACCAGAAGGGTCCGGAAGGCTGGCGGATGATCGTGCACCACGCCTCGGCCGCGCCCCGCGAGGCCGAACTGTTCGACCGGCCCGATCCCTCCCGCACCCTTCACTGAGCCCACATTGATGACCGCGCGCATCGACACCAGCCCGTGTCCCGTGCCGGCCTGGCTGCCGGGCGGCCACGCCCAGACCCTCTACGGGGCCTTCTGCGCCCAGCACCCCGCCCTGCACTTCGTGCGCGAACGGGTCGACACGCCGGACGGCGATTTCGTCGACCTGGACTGGTGCGGCCCCCGCCTGAACCCCAATCAGCGGACCGACGGCCAGGCTTCGCCGCACGAGTCGGGCCTGGTGGGCACGGCGGCGCGGCGCTGGATCGAGGACGCCGACCGGGACGCGCTGGCGGGCGCGGGCCCCGTCCTGATCCTGTTCCATGGCCTCGAGGGCAGCAGCCTGAGCCCCTACATGCAGGCCATCGCCCACGATTTCCGCGCCGCCGGCTGGGTGGTGGCGGCGGCGCACTTCCGGGGCTGCTCGGGCGTGCCCAACCGCATGGCGCGCGCCTACTACAGCGGCGACTCGGCCGAGATCGACTTCATCATCGGCCACGTCCGCGCGCGCCTGCCCGACGCCGGGCTGCATGCCGCCGGCATTTCGCTGGGGGGCAACGCCCTGCTGAAACTGCTGGGCGAATCGGGTCGCGGGCCGCACGGCCTGCGGGCCGCGGCCGCGGTGTCCGTCCCGATGGACCTGGCCGCCTGCGGCCGGCGCCTGTCTGACACCGCCTGGGGGCGGCAGCTGTATTCCCGCTACTTCCTGCGCAGCATCCGCCGCAAGATCTTCGACAAGGCCCGCGAATTCCCCGGCTCGGTGGACGTGTCGCGCACCCAGAGCATGCGCAGCCTGCGCGAATTCGACGACCTGTACACCGCGCCCATGCACGGCTACCTGAACGCGCTGGACTACTGGACCCGCGCGGCCAGCCTGCCGCTGCTGCCGTCGATCCGCACGCCCGTGCTGGTGCTGAACGCCCGCAACGATCCCTTCGTGCCCGAGGCCTCGCTGCCGGGATCGCGGGACACATCCGGCGACGTGCTGCTGCACCAGCCGGCCCAGGGCGGCCACGCGGGCTTCGTGACGGGGATGTTCCCGGGCAATCTGCGCTGGCTGCCGGCGCGGCTGCTGCGCTTCTTCGAGACCGGCGGCTGAACCCGTCCGCCGGCGTCCCCGCTATTTCTTGAAAGGCTCCAGCAACGCGCGCTGGTTGTCCAGGCGTTCGCGCAGGTCGCGGATGCGCATGTCCAGCCGCGACTGGGCGTAGAAATCCTTCGACCGGGCGCGCGCCTGCTGCAGATGCTCGACCGCCGTGGGCAGGGCGCCGGTCTGTTCGAAATAGCTCGCCATGGCCTCGTGGGCCTCGACCTCGCGCCCCAGATGCTGCAGGCTGGTCGCCAGCAGTTTCTGGAATTCCGGCGTGTCCGGCCACTGCCCGACGGCGGCCTGGAGAAAGGCGGCGGCGGCCTCGTCCTGGCCGGCCTTCTGCAAGGCGCGGGCGCGCTCGTCGGCCACGCCTTGGCTGTGCGGCCAGCGCTTCCAGGCGGCCGCCGAGGCATCCACGGCCGCCGCCGCTCCCTGGGCGCCGGCCAGCCGGATCGCCAGCATGTCCAGTTGCGGCGCCGCCTGTTCCGCCTGCGCCTGGGCCAGCTGCGCGCGCGCGCCGGCCAGATCGCCGTCGGCCTGATCCAGCGAGGACAGGCCGAACAG
>CBFGXR010000082.1:0-7620 GCA_965652675.1 uncultured Castellaniella sp. | reverse complement strand
TGCCCGCCCGGCTGGCCGAGCGCGGCGATGATGCGCTGCCAGCGGGTTTCCAGCGTGGCGTCCACGGATCCCAGGGCGGTTTCGGCGACGCAGCCGCCGCGCGTGATGCCGGCGTCGGCGCTCAGGCGATAGCGGGCCGGATCTGGAGTCTGCTGCAGGAAGGCTTGCACCAGTTCGAGATCGTCCGGGTGCAGCCGCAGCTGCAGCGCGGCACCCTGTTCGGGCCGGGCCTGCATGACTTCGCGGACCAGGTCCAGGATATGGTTGGGATAATCGCGGATGTGGGTGCGCAGCACCTGTTCGGCGATGCGCACGGCCAGTTGGATGACGGACTGGCCGACTTCCTGCTCGATCTCGTCCAGCGCGGTCGCGCAGACCCGGGCCAGGCCGTCCAGCCGGGCGGCCTGTTCGCGGGCCAGGTCGGCGCCTTCGGCCAGGCCTTGCGCGTGGCCCTGGGCATGGCCTTCGGCCAGGCCCTGTTCGAGGCCCTGGGCATGGCCCTCGGTCCGGCCCTGCTCCAGGCCCTGGGCGTGGCCTTCGCGGTGGCCCTGTTCGAAACCGTCCGCGCGGCCCTGCGCCAGGCCTTCCTCGCGCGCCTCGGCGAGCGCCTGGGCGCGGCGCCGCGCCAGTTCCGCCTGATGGCGGGGGTCGCGGTCGCTGGCGCGGCGGCCGAGCGGCTGCTTGAGCGCGTCCAGGGATTCCATTTCCCAGCGCTGCCAGCGGGCTCGCGTCGCCAGATCGATGGAAGGCCCGGGCTTGTCAGACATACTCGTCGTTGCCCATCGACAGGTTGATCTGGCCGGCGTCGGCGAGCTTGCGCGCCACCATCAGGATGGCCTTCTGCTCGGTCTCGACGCGCGACATGCGCACCGGACCCTGGGCGTCCAGGTCGTCGCGCAGGATCTCGGCCGCGCGGTTGGACATGTTCTTGAAGAACTTGGCGCAGAGTTCCTCGCTGGCGCCCTTCAGGGCGATGGTCAGCGAGGCGGTGTCGATTTCCTTCAGGATGAGCTGGATGGCGGCATCCTCGACGTCGACCAGGTTGTCGAACACGAACATCTCGTCGATGATGCGCTGCGCCAGATCGGCGTCGATCTCGCGCAGGCTGCTGACCACGGCTTCTTCCTCGGCCGTGTTCATGAAGTTGAGGATTTCGGCGGCGGTGCGCACACCGCCCATCTTCGAGCGCTTGGCGCCCTGGCCGGACAGGACCTCGTTCAGCACTTCGGTCAGTTCGTGCAGCGCGGACGGCTGCACGCCGCCGAAGGTGGCGATGCGCATCATCACGTCGTTGCGCACGCGTTCGTTGAGCAGCGCCAGGATGGCGGATGCTCGGTCGCGTTCCAGGTGGACCAGGATGGTGGCGATGATCTGCGGGTGCTCGTCGGCGATGAGTTCGGCGACGTTGACCGGTTCCAGCCAGTTCAGCGCGTCGATGCCCGAGCCCGTGCCTTCGCCGGCTTCCAGGATGTCCTCGATCAGGCCGGCGGCGCGGTCGGTGCCCAGCGCCTTGGTCAGGACGGAGCGGATGTAGTCGTCCGAGCCCAGGGTCACGGCCATGAACTGGTCGGCTTCGCGGCGGAAGTCTTCCAGGACCTGGTCGACGTCGGCCCGCGTGACCTGCTTGAGGTTGGCCATGGCCGAACCGATCTGCTGGACCTCGCGCGAGGACAGGTATTTGAAGACTTCGGCGGCCGCGTCCTCGCCGAGGGACATCATCAGGATGGCGCAGCGGGTCAGGTCGGTGTCAGGATTTGGCATTCTTGGGATCCATCCATGAACGCAGCACCATGGCGACGGCGCGCGGGTCGCGCTGGGCCAGTTGGCGGGCGGTGTCCAGGTTTTCCTCGTAGCGGTTCATTTCCGAGGCGCGCATCTCGTCCTGGCGGCGCTGTTCGCGCATGGTTTCCAGGTGGGCCTCGTTCTTGGCGCGTTCGACCTGGGCGTTGGCGAAGCCTTGGACGATGGGCCGCACGACCGAGCGCCAGATGAAGAACAGGACAGCCAGGATCAGGAGGACCTTGAGGATCTGCAGGGCGAGGCCGCGGTATTCCGGATTTTCCCAGGGCTTGAACTTGGGCTCCTGGTCGGTGAAGGCACTGTTGACCACGCTGAGGCTGTCGCCGCGATCGGCCGAATAGCCCATGGCCTGCTTGACCAGCGCGTTGATGTCGTCCATTTCGGCCGATTCCAGCGGGGCCGGCTCGCCGTCCTTGTCGCGGTAGTTGACCACCACGGCCACGGACAGGCGCTGCAGCGTGCCCAGTTCGTGTTTGACGTGGCTGATGGTGCGGTCGACTTCGTAGTTGACGGTGGCGTCGTTGCGCATGGAACCCTGGCCCTGGCGGGCCGCGCCGGCGACGGGCGCGCCGTTGATCGCGGTGGGGCCGCCGGCCTGGGCCGCGGCACCCTGCTGGGCGCCGGGCGCCTGGGCCTGCGCGCCTTGGGCGGGCGCGGCGGCGGCCGTCTGGATCGGGGCCGTCGCATTGGCCGGGGGTTCGTTCGACAGGGCGCCGGGGACGCCGGCCGGAGGCTGCATGCCGTTCTGGGCCGAGTCGCTGGTCTGCTTGCTGCGGATGGCGGCCGAGCCGGGTGTTTCGTTGGGGCGGTAGACCTCGGAGGTCTGCTCGCGCTGGGAGAAGTCCACGGCGGCGCTGACCTGGGCGCGCACGTTGCCCGGCCCGACGATCGGATTGAGCAGCGTCAGGATGCGCTGGGCCGTGCGCTGCTCGATGTCGTTGATGAAATTGCGCCGGGTGCTGTCCATGCCGGCTTCGCCGCCCGGCGAGGACATCAGGTGGCCGTCCTGGTCGACGATGGAGACCGATTCGGCGTTGAGCTTGGGCACGCTGGAGGACACCAGCCAGGCGATGGCCGAGACCTGGGACTCGCTGAGGCTGCGGGACGGGTAGAGGGTCAGCAGCACCGAGGCGGTAGGGGCCTCGCGTTCGCGCACGAACAGGGACTGGCGCGGGATGGCGAGGTGCACACGGGCCGATTTGACGGGTTGCAGGGCTTCGATGGAGCGGGCGAGTTCGCCTTCGAGGGCGCGCTGGTAGGTGATCTGCTCGGAGAACTGGCTGGCGCCGAATTTCGGCTCGTCCAGCAGTTCGAAGCCGACGCTGCCGCCGCGCGGCAGGCCCTGTTCGGCCAGTTGCAGGCGCAGCGCGTAGACCTGGTCGGCGGGAACCAGGATGGTGGCGCCGTTGTCGGCGAATTTGTAGGGTACGTTGCGCTGGTTGAGGACGGAGACGATGGCGCCGCCGTCGCGCGCTTCCACGTTCGAGAACAGGGTGCGGTATTCCGGTTCCCGCATCCACAAGGCTGCGACCACGAACAGGGCCACGATCGCCGCGCCCAGACCCAGCAGCACTGGTCGGGGCAGGGCCGTCAGCCGCGCCAGGGCGGGGTTGCGGTTCATCCAGTCGGTAATGGGATTCATCGGAGGGAGGTTGCAGAGGGAGCCGCCAGGGCGCGCCCGGGCCAGAAACCGACGGTCTGGATGATGTGCATGCTGTTACGGCAGAATAATGGGATGTTGGCGGCCATTATGGCGGCGATTGGTGTTCCGGCAAGCCCTGAAAAACCCCGTTTTTGGGGCTTAGTTAGGATGATCCGCCCTGTTCGCGCGTGCGACGGGCAAACCGGGGAAGTGTCCGTCCTTATCCCCGCTATTGCGGGGCTTGCCGGCCGGAGGCAGGCCGTATAGTACATCGTCGGCTCGTCGTGTCAGCGGCGGCCGGTGTTTCTTCTTATTCCCGGAACCGTCCGCCATGATGACCTCCCAGGCCCTCGCCAGCGTCGAAAACCTGCTTTCCCAGATGCGCGCCGTGGCGCGCGAATCCCAGGGGCTGTCGGCGCAGCCGGTCGCGCCCGGCGGGGATGGCAACGGCTTCGCCGCCGAGCTGGCCCGTTCCCTGGACCGCGTGTCCCATGGGCAGAATGCCGCCAACACCCAGGCGAAGGCCTTCGAAATGGGTGATCCGGACATTTCCCTGAGCAACGTGATGATCGATCTGCAGAAGGCCGGCCTCGCGTTCCAGGCGACGGTGCAGGTGCGCAACCGCCTGGTGGACGCCTACAAGGAAATCGCCAACATGGCCGTTTGAAGATCCCCGCTTAGGCCCCCGTGCGGGGCCGGGCGGCATGATCGCGGAAACCCGCCGGGTGCTTGCCGGGCGGGTTTTTTTCATCGCCGGGATCAGGGTGCCGAGGGTGGGGCCTCCGCCGTCGGTTCGCCCGGGGGCGGCGCGCTTTCGCCGGAGGGGCGCCGCACGACGCCGCCTTCGGTGTCCAGGGCGTACAGCCAGGCCAGCAGTTCCGCGATGGCCACGTACAGCCTGGGAGGGATGTGCGAGTCCAGGTCCACTTGCATCAGCAGGCCGACCAGTTCCGGCGATTCATGCACGTACAGGCCATGTTCGCGCGCGGTGCGCACGATGGTGTCCGCCAGGGTGCCGTAGCCCTTGGCCACGACCCGGGGCGCGGAGTCCGTCGGATCGTAGGAGACGGCGACGGCACTGGGCCGGTGGGGGTCAGGATGCGGCGATTTCATTTTCCCGGGAGTCCGGCAGGGAGTCGTCGGGGCTGTCGTCCCGGGCCTGGACGGAGAGCTGGCTGGCCTGCAGCCCCTGCGCCAGCAGCCGGGCGCGCAGCGGTTCGATGGCCTGGCCCAGCCGTTCGGCGGACTGGGGGGCCGTCAGCCGCATGACCAATTGGTCGCCGGACAGGCTGAGGCGCGCCTGGACGTCTCCCAGGGTCGGCAGATGCAGGTTCAGGCGGGTGGACCAGTGGTCTTCCTGGAAGTCCCGGTCCTCCTCGTCGTCCTGTGGGCGGCGGCGGACCTCCCATTGCATGTCGGCGCCCGGCCAGGCTTCGCCTTGCCAGACGAAGGCCTGATTGGCCAGGACTTCGAGTTGCTGGCGGACCAGCAGTTGGGCTTGCGGATCGATGCCCGGGGCGGGCGTGGCATGGGTCTGGCCGGTCGCCGCGGAGGCTTGCGCGGTGTCGGCTCCGGCGCCACCGCCCGTCGCGACTTGCGTACCGGGCGCGGGTGCGGCCTGCTGGGCCTGCTGAGCCGCCGCGTGTCCGGGAGAGGGGGGTTGAGGGACGATGCGGCCCTGGGGTTCCTGCCGCAGGTCCTGGGGCGTGGCCTTGCCCGTGGCCAGCTGTGCGAGGTGGGATTCGTAGAACAGGCCGCTCGTCTGCACGGATTGCGACAGCGCCTGGGCAAAGCGGGCGGCCAGGGCGCCGGGCTGCCCCAGCGAGGTGGCGAGCTGGGCCCAGGCCTGGGCGACTCCGCCCGGCTGGGCCGACGAGGCACCGGCCGTCGGTGCGCCCGTGGCCGAGGCGCCCGCGCCGGTCGGCGATCCCGCCGCATTGCCGCCGGCGGCCGGACCGCCACCGGCATTGGGCAGCAGCGGCGATTGTCCGCGCACGGCCTGGCCATCCTGGGGGAACTGGTTCAGCAGGGCGAGGATGATCCGTGCGGCATAGCCCAGCGTGGTGGGGGCGGATTGGGTGGAGCCCTGGAAGGTCGTGCTGCGGCCCAGCAGGTTGTCCAGGCGCATGTCCCGCACGGCCTTGCCGACGGCGGCCTGCTGGCGGCCCTGCTGGTTGGCCTGGTCGACCGATTCCCGGGGGTGGCGTTGGGTCGGATTCTGCAGCGCGCCGGGGTTTTCGGGGTTGGCCGGCTGGGGAACGGCCTGGGGGCCCGCGCCGGAGGCGAGGTTGGCCTGCTGGCCCAGCGTGGTGCCCAGCACGGCGTCCAGGCGCTGGATCAGCAGCGTGCCGAGGTTTGAGGGGGCACCGATGCTCATGGCTGCGTGATTCCCGGGCGGACCCTCAGTGCGGGCGGACCGTGCTGTAGTAGGCTTGCAGGACGGTGCGTTGGCGCTTGAACGTACCCAGCAGATGGCTCAGGCGTTCGAGTTCGGGGGCGATCAGCTGGCGGATCCGGGCGTCGTCGTCCAGGATGCGGGTGAGCAGTTCGCGCCGGGCGTTCTTCTGGTCGTCGTCCAGCGGGTTCAGTGCTTTCAGCCGCTCGACCGCTTCCTGATAGCGGGCGCCGAGCGTCACCAGTTCGTTCCATTCCTGGCCTTGGGCCTTGGCCAGCATCTGGCCGGACAGGTCGGCGATTTCCTGGTAGTGCTCGAGGATGGAGGCGTGCGACGTGCTCAATGGCGGGATTCCGGTCAATGGCTGGGGGGCGGATCGCCGAATTGCGGGTCGACGGCCGTATGCCAGGCGCCGGCCAGATCGATCAGCATCTTTTCGGCCGCATCGAGCTTGGCTTCGTCGCTGCGCAGATTGGCCTGCATCAGATCGCGGATGATGAGTTCATAGGAGGCAATGAGCAGGCGGGCGACCTCGCCGCCGCGTTCCGTGTCCACGCCCGCCTTGAGGCCCGAGTCGACGATGTCGATCGCCTTGGACAGGGCCTTGCCGCGTTCCGCGATGTTGCCGTTGCGCAGATGGTGGCGTGCCTGGGAAATGGCGGTGAGCGCGCCCCGGAACAGCAGCGAGATCAGGCGCTCGGGCGAGGCGCCGAGCACTTCGGTCTCGAGCCCGATGTTGGCGTAGGAGCCGGTGGCGCGGGCGGAGCGGGAACGGGGCGCGTAGGTCATGGGTTAGCTGTTTTTACTGCCGTTGAGCGCGCTGAGCTGTTGCGTCAGGTAGCTGCTGAGCGAATTCATCTGGCTGACCATGGCGTCCAGCTGGGTGAATTGCGCGCGGTAGGTTTCCATGCGCTGGTCGATGCGGTCGGACGTCGCGTCGTACTGTTTCTGGATGTCGGCGATGGTCTTGTTCAGGCCGTCGATGGTCGTGGCGAAGGAGCCGTCGAACTTGACGAAGGTCTGGGCGGTCTGGTCCACCCGCGTGCCGACGCCGCTGGTGCCCGTGAACAGGGACGTCACTCCGTCGAGGTTCTCGGACAGCGCGTCGGTGAGCTTGTCGTCGTCGATTTTCAGTTCGCCGGTCTTGGGGTCGGTCGTGATGCCGATCTTGGACAGGGTGGTGCCGTCGGTGGTGTCGATGGCGCCCGAAAGGGCGTCGCGCATGCGGGTCTGCACCGAGCGTGCCAGCGAGTCGCCGGTCAGGGCGGACGAGGTCTGGGCCGTGGTGTCGTAGGCCGTCAGCGTCTTGATCGTGCCCAGCAGGCTGTTGTAGGCCGAGACGAATGTCTGGACGGCCTTCTTGGCCACGCTGTCGTCGCGGGTCAGGGTCAGATTGGCGGCGCTGGTCGTGGTCTGATTCAGCGTCAGCTTGACGCCGTCGATCACGTTTTCGACGGTGTTGCTCTGGCTGGTGATGGCGATGCCGTTGATGGTGAGTTCGGCGTTGGTGGCGTCCTGGACCGTGACGCCCGCCGTGGAGCCGCCTCCGGCGTAGCCCAGGAAGGTGTCCAGGTCGGCGTTGCCGTCGACCGAGATGTTGGTGACGGCGTTCTGTTCGCCCGTTTCGCGGCTGGTGAGCAGCAGGCGGTACTGGCTGCCGGGGGTGCCGTCATTGACGATGGTGGCGTTGACCCCGATGTCCGGATCCGCGTTGATGGCGGCCATGATCTTGTTCAGGGACGTGCCCGTGCTGCTCAGATCGATGGACTTTTCGGTGCCGTCG
>CBFGXR010000081.1:0-7663 GCA_965652675.1 uncultured Castellaniella sp. | reverse complement strand
ATGCACGGACAGTTCGCAACCGCCGCCCAGCGCCAGGCCGGCCACGGCCGCGACCGAGGACGCCATCGTCGGCTGCGCCATTCCCGAAGGCCCGCAGGGCCTGAACGTGGCGCGCGTCGGCGTGCTGCTGGCCGGCCTGCCGCAATCGGTCGGCGGCGTCACCGTCAACCGCTTCTGCGCGTCCGGCCTGACCGCCGTCGCCATGGCGGCCGACCGCATCCGCGTGGGCGAGGCCGACGTGATGCTGGCCTGCGGCACCGAGTCCATGAGCCTGGTGCCCACCATGGGGATCAACACCTCCTTCAGCCCGGACGTCTACCTGAAGGAAGAAAACATCGGCATCGCCTACGGCATGGGTTCCACCGCCGAACAGGTCGCCCAGCGCTGGAAGATTTCCCGCGAGGACCAGGACGCCTTCGCCCTGCGTTCGCACCAGCGCGCCCTGGCCGCCCAGCAGTCCGGCGAATTCGCCGACGAAATGCTGCCGGTGGAAATCGTGCGCCGCGTCCCCGACCTGGCCGCTGGCGCAGTCCGCGAGACCCGCCACACCGTCAGCCTGGACGAAGGCCCGCGCGCCGACACCAGCCTGGAGGCCCTGGCCCGCCTGCGTCCCGTGTTCGCCGCCAAGGGCAGCGTCACCGCCGGCAACAGCTCGCAGACCTCCGACGGCGCCGGCGCCCTGCTGGTCGTGTCCGAACGCGCCCTGAAGGCACACAACCTGACGCCGCTGGCGCGCTTCGTGTCCTTCGCCGTGCGCGGCGTGCCGCCCGACATCATGGGCATCGGTCCGAAGGAAGCCATCCCCGCCGCCCTGAAGAAGGCCGGCCTGACGCTGGACCAGATGGGCTGGATCGAACTGAACGAAGCCTTCGCCGCCCAGTCCCTGGCCGTCATCCGCGACCTGGGCCTGAACGAGGACGTCGTCAATCCCATGGGCGGCGCCATCGCCCTGGGCCACCCCCTGGGCGCCACCGGCGCGATCCGCTCCGCCACCACCATCCACGCCCTGCGCCGCCGTAATCTGCAGTACGGCATGGTGACCATGTGCGTGGGGACAGGCATGGGCGCCGCAGGCATCTTCGAGCGCTGCTGATCGTTTTTCCGACGGCTTGAACGCCCTGGCGCTTCCCCCTTTCGGAGGGAAGCGCCAGGGCGTTTCGCATAGCGTCATGACATAATGACCGGCGACTCCGCCGATCCAGATCCCGCCGCCATGTCCGATCGTCCTACCGCCGCCGATATGCCCGCTCCGCTGACCGAACTTCCGGAATGGAAGCGCTTCGCGCTGGCGGCGCAGACCTGCGCGCCGCGCCCTGATGCGCTGGACCTGATCGAAGCTCCCGGCCTGGCGCTGGATTCCAGCGGCCAGCGGCATTCGTCCGATCTCATGGCCGCCGGCGAATCCCTGCTGCGGGCGCGAAACTTCGAGACGCAGCGCGCGCGCCTGCTGGCGGGCGAATCCGTCAACGTCACCGAAGACCGCGCGGCCTGGCACACCCTGCTGCGCGCGCCGGAAGCCACGCCCGAGGTGCGGGCGGAACGCGAGCGCATGGACGCCTGGGTGCGGCGCGCCGACGCCGGGCGCCGCTGGCGCCACGTCGTGCACGTGGGCATCGGCGGGTCGGACTGGGGCGTGCGCCTGGCGGTGACGGCGTTCGGCTACGCCGGCACCTGGCGCGACGTGCGCTTCGTCGCCAACATCGACGGCCACGCCATCGAGGGCGGGCTGGCCGGGCTGGACCCGCGCGAAACCCTGGTCGTGCTGGTCTCCAAATCCTTCACCACCGCGGAAACCCTGGAAAACGGCGCCCGCGCCCGCGAATGGCTGGCCGCCGCCGGCCTGGACCCGGCCGCCCACCTGGTCGCGGTCACCGCCCGGCCCGACCGCGCGCGCGCCTGGGGCGTGCCGGACGGCCAGATCTTCCAGCTGTGGGACTGGGTCGGGGGGCGGTTTTCCCTCTGGTCGGCGGTCAGCCTGAGCACCGCGCTGGCCGTGGGCGTCGACGTGCTGGAAGGCCTGCGCGCGGGCGCCGCCGCCATGGACGCGCATTTCGTCCAGGCGCCCCTGGCGGAAAACGCCCCGGTGCGCATGGCGCTGGCGGGCGTCGTCAACCGCAGCGTGCTGGGCCAGGGGTCGCTGAACATCGCGCCCTACGATTCACGCCTGGCGAACCTGGTGCCCTACATCCAGCAGCTGGACATGGAATCCCTGGGCAAGTCGGTGGACGTCGCCGGCCGGCCCGTGGGCGTGCCCACTGGCCCCGCCGTCTGGGGCATGCCGGGCACCGACGCGCAGCACACCTTCTTTCAGTGGATGCACCAGGGCAGCGACGGCGCCCCGGTGGACTTCATCCTGTGCCGCGAGGCTGACCACCACTGGCCGGCGCACCACCGCCAGCTGCTGGCCAACTGCCTGGCCCAGCGCGAGGCCTTGATGCGCGGCAAGACCCTGGCCCAGGCGCGCGCCGAATGCCTGGCCGAAGGCATGGACGCGGCCCGCGCCGACTGGCTGGCCCCGCACCGCGTCCACCCGGGCGGACGCCCCAATCACCTGATCGCCCTGCCGCGCCTGTCGCCCTATTCCCTGGGCGCGCTGCTGGCCCTGTACGAACACCGCGTCTTCACCCAGGGCGTGATCTGGGGCATCGACCCCTTCGACCAGTGGGGCGTCGAATACGGCAAGGTCCTGGCGCGCGGCATCATCGCCGAACTGGGCCCGTCCGGCCAGGCGCGCGCGACCGCGCCTGCCGCCGATGACCCCGCCGTCCGCCACGACGCCTCCACCCGCCACTGGATCGAACGCCTGCGGGAGTGATCCGTGATGATCATCCCGGGTCGTGGCTGCTCAGCCAGACGGTGATGTCGGCGTGCAGCAGAACAGCCTGTTGCAGACAGGCTGATGCGGTCGATTCGGAAACCAGGTCGCCGGAATAGTCCGACAGGTGGCGCTGCTTGCGCAGCGCATCCAGCGTCCATAGTCGGTTGGCCGGCAGCCGCACTGTATGCGCCAGGGACTGGATCGCGGTCTGGTGATGGCCGGGTTTGCTGGTCAGGGTGCGGTATCCCTGGGCATGCAGGGCCAGCAGCGCCATTTGCATGATGGCCTTGTATGCCGCGTCGAAACGGTTTTCCGCGCTCAGGGCTGGCAGCCGAGCATCGGTCATATTGCGCTCGGCCGCCATCAGCAGCCGCCGGATGGCGCGCCAATCCGGCTCAATCGGCTCCAGGCTGATGCCCACCAAGTTCCGCAAGCTCATGTTCGCCGCCCTTCAGGAATAGTTTGGGCTTGGAAAGCACGTCTCGCAGAAATGCGTCGCCCGCCCGTGCCTTGAATTCTGGCACGGTCAGCACGACCGGATTGATCTCCCGTCGCAATTTTGCCTGGGCGGGCCAGAGATGTTCGACCACTTGGTCGAAGTGGGCCGGACCGATCAGCATCAGGTCGACGTCGCTGGTCTGAGCCGCCTGATTCCTGGCGGTCGACCCGAAAATGAAGGCGATGACGATGTCGTCGTCCAGGGGCGCGATGGCTTCGGACAGCAGGACGGCGATACCGGATGTCTTCAGCAGGATGCTGGAAAGCTCATGGAAGATGGGACAAGTCGTATCGGCCTGATAGATCCGCTGGTTGCCGCGGTTAGTCCGTGTCAGCAGGCCGGCCTGCGCCAGTTTGGACAGTTCGCGCATCGTCGCGCCGGCCGGCAGGTCCGTGCGACGGGCGATTTCCCGCCCATGCAGCGGCTCCGTCGGATTGAGCAGCAGCTGCTCCAGTATCCGGCGCCGGTATTCCGGCAGGAGGAGGGAAATCAATGAATGATCCATATTTGAGGTCAATTGTCTCTTTTTTAGGATCACTGGGCAAGCAAGAGGTGGATCATGAATGCGGCCGGGCTATGCAGGTCGGGGAACATCGGGATGTCTTTCGAGCGCTCCGAAGCCTGCACGCATAGGGACTTTCCCTGCCATCCCCCTCCGGTCCATGAATATTCCCTGAAAACCCCCAGGGTTTACCCGGGATTATGCGCCGGGCCGAAAAGACCTTATCGTGCTTTGCGCATGGTTGCCCGGAGAGGCCTCCGGTAGAGTGGCCGCAAGACGCCGAAGAAGCGTTTTCAGACTGCCACCCAAGACCCAAGACACGAGGGCCGCCCGGATACGGGCAAGCCCCGACCCTGGAGACACAACATGAGCAAAACCGTCGCCCCGGTGGACGAGATCCTGCCGATGGGGCAACTGACGGCCCTCGGGCTGCAGCACGTGCTGGTGATGTACGCCGGCGCCGTGGCCGTCCCCCTGATCATCGGCCGGGCGCTGGGCCTGGATCCGCACGAGGTGTCCCTGCTGATCGCCGCCGACCTGTTCGCCTGCGGCATCGCCACCATCGTCCAGTCCCTGGGCGCCACCCAGTGGTTCGGGATCAAGCTGCCCGTCATCATGGGCGTCAGCTTCGCCCCGGTCGGCCCCATGATCCACATCGCCCAGTCCACCCCCGGACACGAGGGCGCCCAGCTGCTGTTCGGCACCATCATCGCGGCGGGGATCGTCACCATGCTCATCGCCCCCTGGATCAGCCGGCTGCTGCGCTTCTTTCCCCCCGTCGTGACCGGCACCATCATCGCCATCATCGGCATCACCCTGATGCGCGTGGGCATCAACTGGATCTTCGGCAATCCCGTTGGCCCCACCGCGCCGTCCCTGGTCGACCCCAACTACGTCAACTGGCTGAAGGACATCCGGGCCGCCTCGGGCGCGCCGGGCTCGCCCCTGCCGGCCATCCCCCAGGGCCTGTCCATCATGCCCACGGTGCCCAATCCCCGATACGCCGACCCGACCGGCGTGGGCATCGCCGCCATCGTGCTGGTGTCGATCCTGGTCATCGCCAAGTTCTGCAAGGGCTTCCTGGCCAACATCGCCGTGCTGCTGGGCATCGTCATCGGCGCCGTCATCACCGCCGCCATGGGCATCATGACCTTCGACAAGGTCGGCAAGGCCGAATGGGTCGACGTGGTCCTGCCCTTCCATTTCGGGATGCCGAAATTCGACTTCTGGATGATCCTGACCATGGTGCTGGTCATGATCGTGATCCTGATCGAGTCCACCGGCATGTTCCTGGCCCTGGGCGACATGACCGGCAAGAAGATCAGCCAGAAGGACCTGGCGCGCGGCCTGCGCACCGACGGCCTGGGCACCCTGATCGGCGGCATCTTCAACACCTTCCCGTATTCCAGCTTCTCGCAGAACGTCGGCTTGGTCGCCGTCACCGGGGTGCGCAGCCGCTACGTCTGCGTGGCCAGCGGCGTCATCCTGCTGGTCCTGGGCCTGCTGCCGAAACTGGCGGCGCTGGTCGAGTCCCTGCCCACCGTCGTGCTGGGCGGCGCCGGCATCGTGATGTTCGGCATGGTCACCGCCACCGGCATCCGCATCCTGGGCGGCGTGGATTTCGCCAAGAACCGCCACAACGCCATGATCGTGGCCATCTCCATCGGCATGGGCATGATCCCCGTGGTCGCCCCGAACTTCCGCCAGTGGATGCCGCACGCCATCCACCCGCTGATCGAATCGGGCATTCTGCTGACCTCCCTGTCGGCCGTGCTGCTGAACCTGTTCTTCAACGGCGCCCCGCACGACACCGACGCCGCCGTCGAGGCCGCGAAGCACGCGGAGGCTTGATCTTCAGAGAACGGGCCTGGATGATGATGCTTTCGTTTGATCGAATCATCAAAATCCATGGCCCAAATTCTGATTGATGTAACGGAAGCGCAATTGCAAGCTCTTGCAGAAGCAGCGCGTGTCCAGAACTGTGTCATGAGTGGGCGCGAGTATCAGGCTGCTCACCGGGCAGAATGGTGAGTGCGCTGATCGACACCGGCGACATGCCCCCCACCGTCTGGTACGTCGTCCACACCAAGCCTCGCCAGGAACGGACCGCCGCCGAACAACTGCAGCGCCAGGACTTCGATGTCTATCTGCCGCTGTTCAAGGTCTTCCGGGAACCGGGGCGTCGGCGCGCGTCCGCCACCCCGCGGTCCGGACCGTTCGCTCCCGCGTCCGATCCCGCGCTGATCGCCCACGAACCCATGTTCCCCCGCTACCTGTTCCTGCGGCCCTCCCGGGCCACACAGTCCCTGTCCGTGGTGCGTTCCACGGTGGGCGTCAGCCGGCTGGTCATGTTCGGCCACCAGCCCGCCACCCTGGCGGATGGTGCCGTCCAGGCCATCCGCCGGGCCGAAGGCCTGCGCGAAACCGCGGATCTGGCCGACATCGGCCCCTATCGCCCCGGCATGGCCGTGCGCCTGCTGGACCCCGCATTGGCCGGCGTCCAGGCCCTGGTCCAGGCCGTCTCCGCCGATCGCGTCACCCTGCTGCTGGACATCCTGGGCCGCCCGCAGACCGTGCAGGTCGAATTCGGGCGGATCGCGCCGCTGTAGCGGGACGGAAGCCTCACTTTGCCGCCAGTGCAAGTTGTGATCAATCCGTCACAGCCCGCCTCGCTTACCAAGACAGATATCCATAAGATGGGTGATGCAACATGCTCTCATCCCGTCAATGTGTCTACAGAAAAATGGATCATTGATTTAAATGCATCTACAATCAGACTATGGATATCGAATTTGATCCGCATAAATCGAGGATCAATGAGCGAGAGCGTGGCCTGCCGTTCGTGTTGGCGTCCCGGTTCGAGTTCGAGACCGCGGTATTCAAAGTCGATGCACGGTGCGATTACGGCGAGGTGCGCATCCGGGCGCTGGGCAAGATCGATGGCCATGTGCATGTGATGGTATTCACAGAGCGCGAGCATGCGATCCGCATCATCAGCTTGCGCAAGGCCAATCGGCGGGAGGTGTATTTGTATGAGCAAGAAATCAATCGATCCTGAGCGCGTGGATGACGACAACCCGGAATGGACCGAGACCGACATGCGCACGGCCGTGCGCCTGGATGGATTGCCTGAGTCGCTTCAGCGGAAATTACGCGGCCAGCGCGGGCCGCAGAAGGCACCGCGCAAGATTCAGACAGCGGTCCGTTACGACGTCGATATCATCGATGCCTTCAAGGCCGGGGGGCCGGGCTGGCAGACCCGCATGAATCAGGCCTTGCGGGAGTGGCTGCGCGGTCGGGAAAAAGTCTAGTCCCCGTCCGCCGCGTCCCGTTCCGCCTGCCGCAGCGCAGCCCAGAATACCGCCAGGGACACCAGGAAGAACATCACCCCGTTGTTGCGGCCCAGGATCACCTGGGTCAGGCCGTAGGCGGCGAAGGCGGCCGGCAGCGCCGCCCCGCAACAGGCCAGCACCCGCACCGCCGGTTCGGGCGCGCGCAGGCGGCGGCAGAAATACCAGAAACTGGCGATCAGCAGCGCCAGGAAGGCGATCAGGCCCAGGCTGCCCTGGTGCAGCCAGATCTCGATGA
This sequence comes from uncultured Castellaniella sp., assembly GCA_965652675.1. Lineage (GTDB taxonomy): Bacteria > Pseudomonadota > Gammaproteobacteria > Burkholderiales > Burkholderiaceae_B > Castellaniella. The sequence goes on along the minus strand of CBFGXR010000081.1, from coordinate 256 downwards.
ACTGGTTGTGCGTGTTCGACAGCGTATCCACGAAGGGCGCCACGCGACCGGCGCCGATCAGATCCCGCAGATGGTCGTTGTACTGCGCGTGCCCCCAGCCCAGCAGGGGGCGCTCCGGGATGCTGATCAGCGCGGCCTTCCAGGCCTCCAGGCGGGAACCGACATTGTTCGTGGCGTCGCCCTGCTGGCTGTAGGCATGCCATTCGTCCAGTGCGGCGGCATAGCGGCTTTCGGCGATGTGGCCGGCGGGCAGGGC
>CBFGXR010000080.1:0-7754 GCA_965652675.1 uncultured Castellaniella sp. | reverse complement strand
AGGACACGTATTCCACCCCGAACAGGGTGATGTGATCGTCCTTCGTGGCCCAGTCCGGGTAGCCCTGGGCAACCGGGGAGCGGTAGGGCGCCAGGATGCCCTGTGCCTTCAGGAGTTCCAGCATCGGCAGGGGCGCCTGCACCACGTCCGCCGTCAGCTTGCCGGCGGCGGCCTCGGTCAGCAGCGTGGGAATGAATTTGGAACTGGAGATCCGCGAGTATTCGCCCTGGATGCCGGTCGCCTTGTGGAAGGCGTCCATGATGGGCTGCACGGACGTGATGTTGGCGAAGAACGTGGCCTTGCCTTCGGCCCGGGCGGCGGCGAGGGCGGCCGCCGCGGCGTCGTCGGCGGCCCGCGCCCAGGCCGGCAGGCCGGGTAGCGCGGCGGCGCCCGCCAGTTTCAGGAAATCCCTGCGGTCGAAGGAAGACGGCTTCATGGTTGACTCCTGAATGATGTTTTTGGCATGGTAGTGTGCGGGGCGGTCCTAGGCAAGCGGGCCGGAATTCAGGAGACGACATGGAAACGCGCGTGTTCGGCGCCACGGGGCGTCGGGTGCCGGTCCTGGGCCAGGGCAGTTGGTATATCGACCAGGCGGCCGACCGGACCGAGGCGGTCGCCGCCTTGCGGCATGGCCTGGACCTGGGCATGACGCACATCGACACGGCCGAAATGTACGGTTCCGGAGCCGCCGAATCGCTGGTGGGCGAGGCCATCCGGGGCCGCCGCGACGAGGTGTTCCTGGTGTCCAAGGTGCTGCCCTCGAACGCGGGCCGGCGGGCCGCCGTCCAGGCCTGCGAGCGTTCCCTGAAGGCCCTGGGCACGGACCGCCTGGACGCGTATCTGCTGCACTGGCGCGGTTCCGTCCCTTTGGAGGAAACCTTCCGCGCCTTCGAGGACCTGCGGGCCGCCGGCAAGATCCGCGCCTACGGGGTCAGCAACTTCGACGTGGACGACCTGGAAGAGGCCTGGGCCGTCCTGGGGCCCGGCAAACTGGCCTGCAACCAGGTGCTTTATCACCTGGAGGAACGGGCCGTCGAGCATGCCGTCATCCCCTGGTGCCGAGACCACGACGTGGCCGTGGTGGCCTACAGTCCCTTCGGGCACGACGCGTTCCCGGGCGAGGATTCCGCGGGCGGCCGCGCGCTGGCCGAGGTTGCGCGGGCGCACGGCGCCACGGCCCGCCAGGCGGCGCTGGCCTTCCTGACCCGGGAAGACGGGGTGTTCGCGATTCCGAAAGCCTCGTGCGAGGCGCATGTGCGCGACAACGCCGGCGCGGGCGGGCTGCGGCTGACGGCGGCCGACGTCGCGCGGCTGGACGAAGCCTTTCCGCGCGGACCGCGGCCGTCCTTTCTGCCGATGATCTGAGGCGATCCCCGGGCGGTCTACAGCAGCGTTTCCCGCAGGGCCTCGGGGGACCGGGGCGACAGCAGGCCCGGGGCCACGTCGAAGACGGTGCGGGCGCCGGTTTCCCCCGCGGACCTCATCCGCCAGGCGGCGCGCGCGTAGGCCACCAGCACGCTGGATGTGAACGCCGGGTTGCTGTCGAGCTTCAGGGAAAATTCCATCGACTGGTGCTCGGCGCCCGTCTGGCCGCTGCGGATCACGAAGCCGCCGTGCGGCATGCCGGCATGGTCGCGGGCCAGGGTGGCCTCGTCGATGAAATGCACCGTGGTGTCGTAATCCGCGAAATAATCGGGCATGGCGACGATGGCCTGTTCGACCGCGCGCGCGTCGGCGCCCGGTTCCAGCACCACGTGGCATTCGCGCCGGTGTTTTTCGCGGGTCGAGAGCGACGGCCGTTCGCCGGCGCGCACGCGCGCGACCGCCTCGGGGACCGGGATCGTGTATTGCACGCCGGCCCGCACGCCCGGCACGCGCCGGATGGCGTCCGAATGTCCCTGGCTCAGGCCCTTGCCCCAGAACGTGTCGGTGGCGCCGTCCGGCAGGATGGCCTCGCCCATCAGGCGGTTGATGGAAAACAGGCCCGGGTCCCAGCCCACCGCGATGATGGACAGGTTGCCGTGCGCGCGGGCGGCGGCGTCGACGGCGTCGAAGTATCGGGGAATCCGGGCGTGGGTGTCGTAGCTGTCCACCGTCGTGAACCACCGGGCCAGTCCGGGGCCCTGGGCGGGCAGGTCGTCCTTGGAGCCGCCGCACAGGATCATGACGTCGATGGCGTCGCGGTGCGCCTGGGCGTCGTCCAGGGAAAAGGCCGGCACCGACGGGTCGGGCAGGCGCAGCGAGGCCGGATCGCGGCGCGTGAAGACGCCAGCCAGGCGCATGTCGGGGCAGCGGGCCAGGGCCGCCAGGGCGCCGCGCCCGAGGTTGCCGTAGCCGGCGACGCCGACGCGGATCATGTGTGAAGCCATGGAGTTCCTTCGGAGGGTCGGGACGGCGCCCAGGCCGGGACGCTGCTCATGGCCGCCGGATCAGGTCTCCTCCGGCCCAGCGCTCGATGAGCGGCCAGAGGTCTTCCGGGGCTTCGGCGATGGCGTCGGCGCCCCAGCGGGCCGGGTCGTCCAGCGAACAATAGCCGTAGGCGGCGGCCACGGTCGCCATGCCGGCCGACTGGCCGGCCACGATGTCGCGTTCGTCGTCGCCGATATAGATGCAGCGTTCGGGCGCGACGCCGGCCTGGCGGGCGGCGTGCAGCAGCGGTTCCGGATGCGGTTTGGTGTGCGGGGTGGTGTCGCCGCCCACCGTGACCAGGCAGCGGTCCTGCAGGCCCAGGTGGCGCACGATGGGCAGGGCCAGCGATTCGACCTTGTTGGTCACGATGCCCCAGCCGTAGGCCTGTCCGCCCAGCATGTCCAGCAGTTCCGGGATGCCCGGGAACAGCCGGGTGCGCACCAGCATGGCTTCGGCGTAGTCGCGCAGGAACCGCTGCCGGGCGGCTTCGTATTCCCCGGCCTGGGCGTCCAGGTCCAGGGCGGCCTTCAGCAGGCCGCGCGCGCCGTGCGAGGCGTACGGGCGCAGGGTTTCGTAGGGCAGGGGGGGCAGGCCCCGGTAATGGCGCTGGCGGTTGGCGGCGGCGGCCAGATCGGGCGCCGTGTCGGCCAGGGTGCCGTCGAAATCGAACAGGACGAGGCGGCGCATCGCGGTCAGTCCGGACGCCGCGCGGCCATCAGATAGTTGACGCCGGTGTCCCGCGTCAGGCTGTAGCGCCGGGTCAGGGGCTGGTAGCCCATGCCGGACAGCCCCACGACTTCGAGCCCCGCCGAGCGCGCGGCGGCGGCCAGTTCGCTGGGCGTGATGAAGTGTTCGTAGCTGTGGGTGCCCCGGGGCACCATGCGCATGAGATATTCGGCCGCCACGATGGCCAGCAGGAAGGATTTCGGATTGCGGTTCAGGGTGGAAAAGCACACCAGGCCGCCGGGGCGGACCAGCCGGGCGCAGGCGCCGACGACCGAAGCCGGATCGGGCACGTGTTCCAGCAGTTCCATGCAGGTGACGAGATCGAACTGGCCGGCCTGCTGTTGCGCGTAGTCCTCGGCGCTGGCGCATTCGTACTGGACCTGGATGCCCGATTCGTGACCGTGCAGGCGCGCGATCTGCAGGGATTGCTTGGCCAGGTCGATGCCCGTGACCCGGGCGCCTTCGGCCGCCATGGCCTCGGCCAGCAGGCCGCCGCCGCAGCCGACGTCCAGCGTGCGCAGGCCGTCCAGCGAACCGGCCTGGGTGCGGATCCAGTCCAGGCGCAGAGGGTTGATGTCGTGCAGGGTCTTCAGTTCGCCCTGGGGATCCCACCAACTGGAGGCGAATGCGCTGAATTTGTCGAGTTCCGCCGGGTCGGCGTTGGCTGCGTGCATGAGGCGGCTCCAGGGCTGTCCGGAAATGAATAGGGCTCCGTCGAACGGAGCCCTATTGTAACCGCCGCGCGGGAGCGCGGCGGCTTCGTGCGGTCTGCGGATATTACTTGCGGGTACCGACGATTTCGATTTCCACGCGGCGGTTCTGCGCACGGCCTTCGCGGGTCTTGTTGGACGCGACGGGTTGCAGTTCGCCCTTGCCTTCGGCGTAGATGCGGTCGGCCGGCACGCCCTTGCTGATCAGGTATTGCTTGACCGTGTTGGCGCGGCGCTCGGACAGCTTCTGGTTGTAGGCTTCGGTGCCGATGGAGTCGGTGTGGCCGGTGGCGATGACCGTTTCCAGATTGACCGAGCCGGCTTGCTGGGCGACTTGATCCAGCACTTGCTTGCCTTCGGGCTTCAGGGTGGCCTTGTCGAAGTCGAAGAACGTGTCGGCGTTCAGGACGACCTTGCTGGCGGTCGGGGCGACGACGGGCGCTTCGGCGACGGGCTTGCCGCAGCCTTCGGCGGCGGTGGCCGGCGTCCAGAAGGCATCACGCCAGCAGTTCTGGCCGCTCGCGTCTTTCCAGACATGGCCGTCCACGTTGGTCCAGTTGTCGGAAGCCGAAGCGGTACCGACGGCGGCCATGGCAGCGATGGCGAGTCCAATAGCGATTTTGGAGGGTTTGTTCATGTTTCTCCTCGTTTGAGCATGATGCTTGAAAGTGACCGCAGCGAACCCCCGCCGCATATCGAAAGAACGCTTCCAGTATAGCAATGTCGAGTTGGAATGCTCAGAGTTGCGCTGGGTTTCATGCGTGTTAGGCGAAATCTTAAGGCATTTCCCCCGCCGGGTTAAGCACAAATCCCTTCGCGCGCCCTCTGGGACTGTTTTACGTGAATGGATGCGGCCGGGTGTAGGCTTTTCGCAACAGCGGGACGGACCGGATGCGGGCGCCCGGCGTCGGCGCGGCCCGCCGGGCCGTCCGGCCAGGGACGCCGGGGCGAATGATAGAATCACCGATTGGCCAGGGTGCCGGGCAGACGGGCAATCCTTTCAGGCCAGCCGGGCATGCGCGGCTGGCCGGGGATCGCGACCCGTCGCGCCGGACGCCGTCCGGTCCAGTCATTCAAGCCTGAAAGGTTTTTCGGATACGCCATGGATTCTTTCGCCAAAGAGACCCTGCCCATTTCGCTCGAAGACGAAATGCGGCGCAGCTACCTGGATTACGCGATGAGCGTGATCGTGGGGCGCGCCCTGCCGGACGTGCGCGACGGGCTGAAGCCCGTGCACCGGCGGGTGCTGTTCGCCATGCACGAACTGAACAACGACTGGAACCGCGCCTACAAGAAATCCGCGCGCATCGTCGGGGACGTCATCGGTAAATACCACCCCCACGGCGATTCGGCGGTGTACGACACCATCGTGCGCATGGCCCAGGATTTCTCGCTGCGCTACATGCTGGTCGACGGCCAGGGCAACTTCGGCTCGATCGACGGCGACAACGCGGCGGCCATGCGCTACACCGAAGTCCGCCTGTCGAAGATCGCCCACGAACTGCTGGCCGACATCGACCAGGAAACTGTGGACTTCGGCCCCAACTACGACGGCAGCGAACAGGAACCCCTGCTGCTGCCGTCGCGCCTGCCCAATCTGCTGGTCAACGGCAGCGCCGGGATCGCGGTGGGCATGGCGACCAACATCCCCCCGCACAATCTGTCCGAAGTCGTGGAAGGCTGCCTGTATTGCCTGCGCAATCCCGACTGCACCATCGACGAGCTGATCGAACGCATCCCCGCGCCGGACTTCCCCACCGGCGGCATCATCTACGGCATGGCCGGCGTGCGCGAAGGCTACCGCACCGGGCGCGGCCGGGTGATCATGCGCGCCAAGGTCCACTTCGAGGACATGGAACGCGGCAACCGCCAGGCCATCATCGTCGACGCCATTCCCTATCAGGTGAACAAGAAGTCCCTGCAGGAACGCATCGCCGACCTGGTCAACGAAAAGAAGATCGAGGGCATTTCCGACATCCGCGACGAATCGGACAAGGACGGCATGCGCCTGGTCATCGAACTCAAGCGCGGCGAGGTCCCCGAGGTCGTCCTGAACAACCTCTACAAGAACACCCAGCTGCAGGAAACCTTCGGCATGAACATGGTGGCCCTGGTCGATGGCCAGCCGCGCCTGCTGAACCTGAAGCAGATGGTGGAATATTTCCTCCAGCACCGCAGGGAAGTCGTCACCCGCCGCACCATCTTCCAGCTGCGCAAGGCCCGCGAACGCGGCCACGTGCTGGAAGGCCTGGCGGTGGCCCTGGCCAACATCGACGACTTCATCGCCATCATCAAGGCGGCGCCCACCCCGCCGGTGGCGCGCCAGGCCCTGATGGACCGCAGCTGGGATTCGTCCCTGGTGCGCGAAATGCTCGAACGCGCCGACGGCAACATCGCCTCGGGCGGGCGCGCGGCCTACCGGCCGGAAGGCCTGGGCGCGCAGTTCGGCCTGCAGGCCGACGGCCAGTACCGCCTGTCCGAAGTCCAGGCCCAGGAAATCCTGAACATGCGCCTGCAGCGCCTGACCGGCCTGGAGCAGGACAAGATCGTCGGCGAATACCGCGAAATCATGGACACCATCGCCGACCTGCTGGACATCCTGGCCCGTCCGGAACGGGTGACTTCGATCATCGGCGACGAACTGCAGGCGATCCGCGCCGAATTCTCCAACGCCAGCAACGACCGGCGCCGTTCGGAAATCGAATACAACGCCACCGAACTCGAGACCGAGGACCTCATCACCCCCATGGACATGGTGGTGACCTTGTCGCGCAGCGGCTACATCAAGAGCCAGCCGCTGTCCGAATACCGGTCGCAGAAGCGCGGCGGCCGCGGCAAGCAGGCCACCGCCACCAAGGAAGACGACTGGATCGACCAGCTCTTCATCGCCAACACGCACGACTACCTGCTGTGCTTCTCCGACCGGGGCCGCGTCTACTGGCTCAAGGTCTGGGAAGTGCCCCAGGGTTCGCGCAATTCGCGCGGCCGGCCCATCGTCAACATGTTCCCGCTGGTCGACGGCGAGACCATCACGGTGGTGCTGTCGGTCAAGGCCTTCAGCGAAGACCACTACGTCTTCATGTCCACCTCGCGCGGGACGGTGAAAAAGACGCCGCTGTCGGATTTCTCCAATCCCCGCAAGGCCGGCATCATCGCCGTCGGCCTGGATGACGGCGACTTCCTGATCGGCGCCGAACTCACCGACGGCCAGCACGACGTGATGCTGTTCTCGGACGCCGGCAAGGCCGTGCGCTTCGATGAAAACGACGTGCGCCCGATGGGCCGCACGGCGCGCGGCGTGCGCGGCATGTCGCTGGAAGACGGCCAGTCCGTGATCGCCCTGCTGGTGGCGGAAGACGAAACCCAGAGCGTGCTGACGGCCACTGAAAACGGCTACGGCAAGCGCACGTCCATCGTCGAATACACGCGCCACGGGCGCGGCACCAAGGGCATGATCGCCATCCAGACCTCGGCGCGCAACGGCAAGGTCGTCAGCGCCGTGCTGGTGCGGCCCCAGGACGAAATCATGCTGATCACGACCGGCGGGGTGCTGGTGCGCACGCGGGTCTCCGAGATCCGCGAGATGGGCCGCGCCACCCAGGGGGTCACGCTGATCAACGTCGACGAGGGCAGCGTGCTGTCCGGCGTGCGCCGCGTGGTCGAAAGCGACGCCGACGAGGACGAAGCCGCCGAATCCGCTCCTGATGCGCCCGAAGGCGGCGCGGCCGCCGGCGGACCCGCGGCCGATGGCCGGGACGAATCGCAAACCGACGAGGATCAGGCATGAACCGCCCCTGGAATTTTGCCGCAGGCCCCTCCACCCTGCCGCTCGAGGTCCTGCAGCAGGCCGCCGCCGAGATGTGCGACTGGGGCGGCAGCGGTACCTCAGTCATGGAAATGAGCCATCGC
>CBFGXR010000079.1:0-7816 GCA_965652675.1 uncultured Castellaniella sp. | reverse complement strand
ACACCACGCTGGAAGCCAGCATCAGCAGGATGAACTGGCTGGTGAGCGCCGGATAGATGGCGCGCAGCGCGGGTTTCAGCACGACGTAGCGGAAGATCTCGACCCGCGTCAGGTTCAGGGCCAGCCCGGCCTCGATCTGGCCCCGGGGGATGGCCTCGATCCCGGCGCGCACGATTTCCGTGGCGTAGGCGCCCAGGTTGATCGTCATGGCCACCAGCGCCGCCGTGTAGGGCGACCAGCGCACGCCGACGGCCGGCAGGGCGAAGAAGAAAAAGAACAGCTGGACCAGGAACGGCGTGTTGCGGATGAGTTCGATGTAGACCTGGATCAGCGCCCGCGCGGGCGCCGGCCCGGACGTCTTGCCCCAGGCGCACAGCACCGCCACCGCCAGGCCGAACAGCATCGCCAGGCCCGAGAGCTGGATCGTCATCCAGGTGCCGTGCAGCAGCAGCGGCCATGCCTGGAATACCGGACCGAACTGAAAGGTGTAATTCATGGGATCGCCAGGAAATCCGCATCGATGAAACCGGTTTCATTATACTGAAACACGTCCAGGGCGAAAATCGGTGCTAACCCTGGAGTCGATGGCCCGGACGAGGCCCGCTTATCGTTCCCGACGCGTCGAACCCCGCGCCACCAGCGTCCCGGGCAGCCGGATCGCGCGCGCGGGCACGGACAGCCCGCCGATGCGTTCGATCAGGCAGCGCGCCGCCAGGCTGCCCAGGGCGTCCGTCGGCTGCGCCACCGCGCTGATGCCCGGCCCGACGTAGGGCGCCCAGGGCGTGTCGTCGATGCCGATCAGGCCGATGTCCGGCCCCAGCCGCCAGCCCAGCGCGGCCACGGCGGCGACGATGCGCATGGTCACGACCCCGTTGCCCGCGATCACCGCGGGCGGATGGCGCGCGCCGGCGCGCAGGTCCCGCAAGGCCCGCGCCAGGCCGTCCGGATCGTCGGCGGCCGCCTCGACCCAGCGCCCCGTGACCGGCGGCGCCAGGGCCGCCAGCCGGGCCTCGTAGGCGCGGATGCGTTCGATGCGGGAACTGACCGCGTCCAGCGGTTCGGTGACGAACAGGAAATCCCGATAGCCCGCCTCCATCAGGTGGTCGAGGCAGGCGTCGACGGCCCGGACGTTGTCCAGCGACACGAAATCGACTTCCAGGCCCTGGTGCAGGCGATCGACCAGCACCACCGGGCGGCCCCGCAGGGCCGGCCCCAGCACCGAGCCCTGCTCCAGGCCCATGGTGTTCAGGATGAAGCCCTCGACCTGGTAGGTGGACAGCACCTGCAGGCCCACGCTTTCGCGCTCGCGCGCGTTGCCCAGGTTGAACAGCATCATCAGGTAGCCCGCCTGGCGGCAGGCCTGCTCCGCCCCGCTGAGGACGGCGACGGAATAGGGATTGGTGATGTCGGCCACCACCAGGCCGATGAGCCGCGAGCGGCCGCGTTTGAGCGCCCGGGCCATCGGGCTGGGCGTATAGGCCAGGGCCTCGATCGCGGCCTCGACCCGCCGGGCGATTTCCGGCGACAGCAGGGTGTCGCGGTGGTTGAGGAACCGCGACACCGTGGCCTTGGAAACCCCGGCGTGGCGGGCCACGTCGGCGATCGTGCTGCGCGGCGGATGGTTGCTCATGGGCGGGAAGATCCGGATGGGGCGCGCGGCGCGCGCAGGCGGGACGCCCCATTGTAGCCACCGGGCGCGAACACGATCAGCGTCCCGCCCACTGCGGCCACTGGAAGAAACCGGCGCCCTGCTCGGCCCCGTCCGCCTGGGCGCGGGCCACGCCGAACAGATCCCGGCCGATGCCCTGCGCGGACGCCTCCGGATCGAAGCCGGCCGGCTCGCGCGTCAGCCAGCCGGCATCCCCCCGCACGTCCAGCGTGCCGGCGACGGCGTCCAGCCGCACGACGTCCCCGTCGCGCAGGCGCGCCAGCGGCCCGCCCGCGCAGGCCTCGGGCGTGACGTGGATCGCGGCGGGCACCTTGCCCGAAGCGCCCGACATCCGGCCATCGGTCACCAGGGCCACCCGATGGCCCCGCGCCTGCAGCACGGACAGCGCGGGCGTCAGCTGGTGCAGTTCGGGCATGCCGTTGGCGCGCGGCCCCTGGAAGCGCAGCACCGCCACCAGGTCGCGCTCCAGTTCGCCGCGCCCGAAGGCCTGGAGCAGCGCGTCCTGGGTTTCGAAGATGCGCGCCGGGGCCTCGACCACGCGATGTTCCGGCGCGACGGCGGACACCTTGATCACCGCGCGTCCCAGATTGCCGCGCAGCAGCTTGAGCCCGCCGTCCGGGCCGAAGGGCGCGTCCGGCCCGCGCAGCACGGACGTGTCCGCCGAGGCGGCCGGGCCGTCCTCCCAGACCAGAGCGCCGTCGCGCAGCGCCGGGCGGCGCGTGTAGGCGGCCAGCCCCCGGCCCATGATGGTGGTCACCTCGTCATGCACCAGTCCAGCCTCGCGCAGGCCCCGGATCAGGACCGCCATGCCGCCCGCCGCCTGGAACTGGTTCACGTCGGCCCCGCCGTTCGGGTACACGCGCGCCAGCAGCGGCACCACGGCCGACAGTTCGGAAAAATCGTCCCAGTCGATCGCGATGCCCGCCGCGCGGGCGACGGCGACCAGGTGCAGGGTGTGGTTCGTGGAACCGCCGGTGGCCAGCAGGCCGACGATGCCGTTGACCAGCGCGCGCTCGTCGATGACTTCGGCCACCGGCGTGAAGCGCCCGCCCCCGGCGGCCAGGCCCAGCGCGTGGCGCGCGGCCTCGCGCGTCAGGGCCTCGCGCAGCGCCGTGCCCGGCGGCACGAAGGACGCCCCCGGCAGGTGCAGGCCCATCAGTTCCATCAGCATCTGGTTGGAATTGGCGGTGCCGTAGAAGGTACAGGTGCCGGGCGCGTGATAGGCGGCCATTTCCGAGGCCAGCAGGGCGTCGCGGTCGGCCTTGCCCTGGGCGTGCAGTTGCCGCACCCGGGATTTTTCCTCGTTCGAGATCCCTGAGGGCATCGGCCCGGCCGGCACGAAGACCACCGGCAGGTGGCCGAAGCTGAGCGCGCCGATCAGCATGCCCGGCACGATCTTGTCGCACACCCCCAGGCAGACCGCCGCGTCGAACATCTGATGGCTGAGCGCGATCGCGGTGGACATCGCGATCACGTCGCGGGAAAACAGGCTCAGTTCCATGCCCGCCTGCCCCTGGGTGATGCCGTCGCACATGGCGGGCACCCCGCCCGCGAACTGGGCGCCGCCGCCGGCGGCGAACGCGGCCTGCTTGATCCAGGCCGGATAGCGGCCCAGCGGCTGGTGCGCCGAGAGCATGTCGTTGTAGGCCGACACGATCGCCAGATTGGGCCGTTCCGTGCCCGCCAGGCGCGCCTTGGCGGCGTCCGGTTCGGCCGCCAGGGCGTGGGCCAGGTTGGCGCACGCCAGCCCGGCGCGCTGCGTCTTTTTCCCGTAGGCGGCGCGGCTGCGCGCCAGATAGCGTTCACGGGTGTCGCGGCTGCGGGCGGCGATGCGTTCGGTCACGGACCGGACGACGGGGTGAAGGGTCGCTGTCACTAGGGCCTCCGGATGACGGGCATGGGCGAGGCCCCAGTATAGACTTATTTTTAATGAAACTACATTTTTTATTGGAATTCTTAGTTTTCATGATTTATATGTAGTTTCATTACTTTCATCATCGGAGCCGGCCGGGCGGCGCGCGCGCCCCCGCCGCGCGCGGCCCGCGTCCACGTCGCGCCTTTATACTGGTGCCCTCATGAACACATCCATCCTGCCCGAGCTGCGCGCCCGCCTGCCCAGGCTGAGCCGCGCCGCCGCCCGCGTCGCGCGCCTGGCCATCGCCCATCCCGGCGACGTCGCGCGCATGACCATCGGCGAGATCGCCCGGGCGGCCGAGGTCAGCGAACCCACGGTGATCCGCTTCTGCCGTTCGCTGGGCCACGCGGGATGGCCCGATTTCAAGGTCCGGCTGGCCGCCAGCCTGATGGCCGGCGTGCCCTACGTGCATTCCGCGCTGCGGCCCGACGAGAGCGTGGCCGGCCTGACCGACAAGGTCTTCGACAACGCCGTCTCGGCGCTGCTGCGCGTGCGCGACGCGCTCGATCCCGCCGCCGTCGAATCGGCCATCGGCCTGCTGGCGCGGGCCCGCCGCATCGAGTTCTACGGCGTGGGCAATTCCGGCATCGTCGCCGCCGACGCGCAGCACAAGTTCTTCCGCTACGACCTGGCGGTCGCCGCCTATGCCGACAGCCACATCCAGGCCATGGCGGCCTCGCTGCTGGGCCCGGCCGACGCGCTGGTGGCCGTCTCGCATTCGGGCCGCTCGCGCGAACTGCTCGAAGCCGTCGGCCTGGCGCGGGCCAACGGCTGCCCCCTCATCGCCATCACCGCCTCCGGCACGCCCCTGGCCGAGCTGGCGACGCTGCACCTGCGCGCCGACACCCAGGAAGACACCGCGCTCTACAGCCCCATGATCTCGCGGCTGGCGCACCTGGCGATCATCGACGTGCTGGCCCTGGGCGTGGCCCTGCGGCGCGGCGACCAGGCCAGCCAGGTGCTGGAAAAGACCAAGAAAAGCCTGATCGGCAAGCGCCGGCCGTAATTTCCCGAATACCCATGGAAGCCTCGAACACCCCCTCATCCCTGCCCTCGATCGGCCCCACCCTGGCCGCCCTGCGCCCCGGCCAGCGCTACGTCCAGCCCCGTCCGCCGGGCTCCGGCGACGCCCTGCTGCTGGCCGCGCTGGCGCGCGAGGCCCGGCACCCGCTGGCCGCCTTCTGCGCCGACCCGCTGGCCGCCCGTCGCCTGGCCGACGAAATCGCCCTGTTCGATCCGGACCTGCGCGTGCGCTTCCTGCCCGACTGGGAAACCCTGCCCTACGACAGCTTTTCCCCGCACCAGGACCTGATTTCCGAACGCCTGCGCACCCTGCACGCCCTGGGCCAGGGCGCCGTGGACATCCTGGTGGTGCCGGTCACCACCGCCCTGGTCCGCCTGGCCCCGCCGTCCTTCCTGGCGGCCTACACCTTCCATTTCCGCCAGGGCGACGCCCTGGACGAGGAACGCCTGCGCACCCAGCTGACCCTGGCCAACTACAGCCACGTCACCCAGGTCGGCGCGCCCGGCGAATTCTGCATCCGCGGCGGCCTGATCGACCTGTTCCCCATGGGCTCGGCCCTGCCCTACCGCATCGACCTGTTCGACCGCGAGATCGAATCCATCCGCAGCTTCGACGGCGACACCCAGCGCAGCCTGTATCCGGTGCGTGAAATCGAACTGCTGCCGGGCCGCGAATTCCCCATGGACGAGGCCGCGCGCAATCGCTTCCGCGCGCGTTTCCGCGAAGTCTTCGAGGGCGACCCGTCGCGCGCCCTGCCCTACAAGGACATCGGCAACGGCATCGCCTTCGCCGGCATCGAATACTACCTGCCGCTGTTCTTCGAGCAGACCGCCACGCTGTTCGACTACCTGCCGCCCGACACCATCGCCGTCACGCTGGGCGACGCCCCGGCGGCCATCGACCGGTTTTCCCAGGACGCCCGCAACCGCTGGCAATTCCTGAAGTCCGACCCGGAACGCCCGGTGCTGCCGCCCGACGCCCTGTTCCTGGACGACGAGGCCTTCCACGCCCGCCTGCGCGGCCTGGCGCGCCTGGCGCTGACCGGCGAAGGCGCGCATCCGGACTTCGCCCCCTGCCCGCCCGCCGCCGTCAACCGCCGCGCCGACGATCCCCTGGCCGACCTGCGCCGCCACCTGGACGCGACCCCGCTGCGCACGGCCCTGTGCGTCGATTCCGCCGGCCGGCGCGAAACCATCGCCGAACTGCTGGCCGACTACCACCTGAAGCCCGACGCCATCTTCGATTCCTGGCAGGACTGCGTGCAAGGCGAGGCGCGATTCGCATTGGTCGTCGCCCCGCTGACGGGCGGCTTCCAGTCACCCCCGGTCGGGCTGGCGGTGCTGACGGAAAACGACCTCTACCCCGCCCAGGCCGGCCGCCCCGCGCGCACGCGCCGCCGCCACGAACAGAGCAGCAACATCGACGCCATGGTGCGCGACCTAGCCGAACTGCACGTGGGCGACCCGGTGGTCCACGTGCAGCACGGCATCGGCCGCTACCACGGCCTGGTCAGCATGGATCTGGGCGAAGGCCCCATCGAACTGCTGCACCTGGAATACGCCCGCGACGCCACCCTGTACGTGCCGGTCTCGCAGCTGCACCTGATCGCCCGCTACAGCGGCGCCGATCCGGACCAGGCGCCGCTGCATCCGCTGGGATCCGGCCAGTGGGAAAAGGCACGCCGCAAGGCCGCCCGCCAGGCGCGCGACACGGCCGCCGAACTGCTCGCCCTGTACGCCCGGCGCGCCGCGCGCGAAGGGCTGCACTTCAAGTTCCCCGCCCGCGACTACCAGGCGTTCGCCGAGGGCTTCGGCTTCGAGGAAACCCCGGACCAGGCCGCCGCCATCACGGCGGTCATCCAGGACATGACCTCCGGCCGGCCCATGGATCGCCTGGTCTGCGGCGACGTGGGTTTCGGCAAGACCGAGGTCGCCCTGCGCGCCGCCTTCCTGGCCGTCATGAACGGCCGCCAGGTCGCGCTGCTGTGCCCCACCACCCTGCTGGCCGAGCAGCACGCCCAGAACTTCGCCACGCGCTTCGCGGACTGGCCGGTGCGCATCGCCGAACTGTCGCGCTTCCGCACCGGCAAGGAAACCGCCAAGGCCATCGACGGCCTGGCCGAGGGTTCCGTGGACATCGTCATCGGCACCCACAAGCTGCTGTCCAAGGACGTGCGCTACAAGCAGCTGGGCCTGGTCATCATCGACGAGGAACACCGCTTCGGCGTGCGCCAGAAGGAAGCCCTGAAGGCCCTGCGCGCCGAGGTCGACGTGCTGACCCTGACCGCCACGCCGATCCCGCGTACCCTGGGCATGTCCCTGGAAGGCATCCGCGATTTTTCCGTGATCGCCACCGCGCCGCAAAAGCGCCTGGCGATCAAGACCTTCGTGCGCCGCGAGGACGGCAGCACCATCCGCGAGGCCATCCTGCGCGAACTCAAGCGCGGCGGCCAGGTCTATTTCCTGCACAACGAGGTCGAGACCATCCACAACCGCCGCGCGCGGCTGGAGGAACTCGTCCCCGAAGCCCGCATCGCCGTCGCCCACGGCCAGATGGCCGAGCGCGAACTGGAAGAAGTCATGAAGAGCTTCTACCAGCAGCGCTGCAACGTGCTGCTGTGCACCACCATCATCGAGACCGGCATCGACGTGCCCTCGGCCAACACGATCCTGATCCATCGCGCCGACAAGCTCGGCCTGGCGCAGCTGCACCAGCTGCGCGGCCGGGTCGGCCGGTCCCACCACCAGGCCTACGCCTACCTGCTGACCCCGGGCGAGGACGCCATCACGTCCAACGCCAAGAAACGCCTGGAGGCCATCCAGTCGATGGAGGAACTGGGCGCCGGCTTCTTCCTGGCCATGCACGACCTGGAAATCCGCGGCAGCGGCGAAGTTCTGGGCGAATCGCAGTCCGGCAACATCCAGGAAATCGGCTACAGCCTGTACAACGACATGCTGGCCGCCGCCGTGCGCGCCCTGAAATCCGGCGAGGAGCCCGACCTGGAATCGCCCTTCGGCAGCCAGTGCGAGGTCAATCTGCACGCCCCGGCGCTGCTGCCCTCGGACTACTGCGCCGACGTCCAGGCCCGCCTGGGCCTGTACAAGCGCCTGGCGCACGCCGCCGACGCCGACGCGCTGACGCTGCTGCAGGAAGAACTGATCGACCGCTACGGCAAGCTGCCCGAGGCCGGCCAGACCCTGCTGTCGCT